>RFUP01000100.1 GCA_009922885.1 Paracoccaceae bacterium | reverse complement strand
TGATTGCGAACCGGGGCGAGATCGCCTGCCGCGTCATCAAGACCGCGCGGAAAATGGGGATCAAGACGGTCGCCGTCTATTCGGACGCCGACCGCAACGCGCTCCACGTCAAGATGGCGGACGAGGCGATCCATATCGGCCCGCCGCCCGCGAACCAGTCCTATATCGTGATCGACAAGATCATGCAGGCGATCAAGGACTCGGGCGCGGAAGCGGTGCACCCGGGCTATGGCTTCCTCTCGGAGAACCCGAAGTTCGCCGAAGCGCTGGATAAAGCTGGCGTCGCCTTCATTGGCCCGCCGGTGAAATCCATCGAAGCCATGGGCGACAAGATCACCTCGAAGAAAATCGCGCAGGAAGCCGGCGTTTCGACTGTTCCAGGCTACATGGGCCTCATCGCCGATGCTGAAGAAGCCGTGACCATCTCTGACCAGATCGGCTACCCCGTGATGATCAAGGCCTCCGCTGGCGGCGGCGGCAAGGGCATGCGGATCGCGTGGAACGCGCAGGAAGCCCGCGAAGGGTTTGAATCCTCGAAGAACGAAGCGGCGAACTCTTTCGGCGACGACCGTATCTTCATAGAGAAATTCGTCACCCAGCCGCGCCACATCGAAATCCAGGTTCTGGCCGACCAGCATGGCAACGCGGTTTACCTGCATGAGCGCGAATGCTCGATCCAGCGCCGGAACCAGAAAGTCGTTGAAGAAGCGCCGTCGCCCTTCCTCGATGAAGCCACCCGCAAAGCCATGGGCGAGCAGTCGGTCGCGCTGGCGAAGGCAGTGGGCTATGCCTCGGCGGGCACCGTGGAATTCATCGTCGATGGCAACCGCAACTTCTACTTCCTCGAAATGAACACCCGCTTGCAGGTGGAACACCCCGTCACCGAACTCATCACCGGCGTTGACCTCGTCGAGCAGATGATCCGCGTGGCTGCTGGTGAAAAGCTGCCCTTCCAGCAGTCCGACCTCAAGATCAACGGCTGGGCCATCGAAAACCGCCTCTACGCTGAAGATCCCTACCGCAACTTCCTCCCCTCGATCGGTCGCCTCACCCGCTACCGCCCGCCAGTGGAAGTCATGGCAGGCCCGATGGCGGCAGCTGGCACATGGCATGGCGAGGCCGCCCAAGGCGAAACCGCTGTCCGCAACGACACGGGAGTCTACGAGGGTGGCGAAATCTCGATGTATTACGACCCGATGATCGCCAAGCTCTGCACATGGGGCGCAACGCGCGGCGAAGCCATCGAAGCGATGCGCCTTGCACTCGACACTTTCGAGGTTGAAGGCATCGGCCACAACCTGCCTTTCGTCGCTGCCGTGATGGATCACCCGCGCTTCGTTTCGGGCGCGATGACCACCGCCTTCATCGCCGAGGAATATCCCGAGGGCTTCCAGGGCGTGACCCTGCCGGAAGAGCAACTCCGCCGCGTCTCCGCTGCTGCAGCCGCGATGCACCGCGTTGCCGAAATTCGCCGCACCCGCGTTTCGGGCCGGATGGATAACCACGAGCGCCGTGTTGGCACCGAATGGGTCGTCACCCTGCAAGGGCATGACTATCCCGTCACCATCGCTGCAGATCACGGCGGCTCCACCATCAAGTTTGCCGATGGTGCCGAGATGCGCGTGACCTCCGATTGGACGCCGGGCGACCAGCTTGCCAAGCTCACCGTCGATGGCGCGCCTCTGGTGCTCAAAGTCGGCAAGATCTCGGGCGGCTTCCGCATCCGCACCCGTGGCGCGGATATGAAGGTCCACGTCCGCACCCCGCGTCAGGCGGAACTTGCGAAGCTCATGCCGGAAAAACTGCCGCCGGACACCTCGAAGTTCCTCCTCTGCCCGATGCCGGGCCTTGTGGTGAAGATCAACGTGGCCGAAGGCGACGAGGTTCAGGAAGGTCAGGCGCTGGCCACTGTCGAAGCGATGAAGATGGAAAACATCCTCCGCGCCGAGAAGAAGGCCGTCGTGAAAGCCGTGAAAGCCAAGCCGGGCGACAGCCTCGCCGTGGACGCGGTCATCATCGAGTTCGAATAAGCACTCCGGGCCAGCCTTCGGGCTGGCCCCTCAACCGAGGCGGCGATGCTCTATTCCTTGCCCAGTTCCACGCGGATTTCTTGCTGTCGGGTCGGCCATTTGTCGATCGACCGCGTAATCTCGCGCACGGACCATGGCGCAGGTTTCCGGAGCTTCACTTCGCCATCCTTGTCGATCAGCACCAATCCGAACCCGCGCGGCCGCAACTCTGCGCGCAAGCCGCTCTTGGCGGCAGGGTCGGTATCCGCGATCACCACCACATCGCGTGCCACCAATGCCGCCGCGTCGGCTTCGAGGAATGTCATCTGCTCGATGAAGCGCGGATCGGCGGCACTATCGGCGAACACGACGATGGGCCGTTTTGTCCAGAGAAATTGCTTCAAATCCGCTACGTCCGCGGCCACGAGGGGCAATTCAGTCGGGTCTTCCGCGGCACTTCCCACGACTGGTAAAAGCGAGAATAACGCAATCGCGGCAAGGGTTTGCAATCGTTTCATCGGCACCTCTCCTGCCCATGATATAAGCGCTCGTCGCCCCATTGCGAGGGGTAATCGCAAAGCCCTCCACGCCTGCCGCCCATTAACACGTCCTTCGCATCCCGCTGCAATGCTGCCTCGCAAAAAGCAGCATACAGGCCCAAACATGGACGTGATCCTTCACCTTGGTGCGCATCGCACCGCCACCACCAGCTTCCAGTCGTGGATGCGCGAGCAAGCACCGCGCCTTTCCGAGCACCAGATCGGCTATTGGGGCCCCGGCCGCACACGCGGCGGCGTCCTTGCAGGCGTCCTTCCCGAAACGGGGTTCCTTACCCCCGCCGAGCAGTTGGAACGGGCCAAGGGTCGCATCGCCCTCAACCTCGCGCGCTGCACCGCCAAAGGCATCCGGAGCCTCGTGATCTCGGACGAGAATATTCTTGGCGCGCCCCGTCGTGCTCTCAAAGATCGCGAACTCTACCGCGCCGCAGGCTTCCGCCTTGCCCGCTACGAAGAGGCCTTTCAGGGCCGCATTTCCCACGTCCACCTCACCATCCGCAGCCTCGATCGCTGGTGGGCCTCGGTCGCGGCCTTTGCGGTGTCGCGTGGCGAACCTGTGCCGCCCCGCGCTGCCTTCGCCACGCTGGCCCAATCCCGTGGCTGGCGCGATGTGATCACCGATATTGCCTGCGCGCTGCCCGGTGCGGCGATCAACGTCTCGGTTTTCGAGGAAGTCGCCAGCCGCCCCGCCGCCAAACTCTTCGCCATGACGGGCCACAAAAGCCCGCCGTCGCGCAGCCCCGATCTCAACGCCTCGCCTGATCTGCGCCAACTGCGCGAAATCCTCACCCTGCGCGGTGAAGATCCCGCCGTGCTGGGCGAAGGGCAGGGGCGCTGGAACCCGTTCACGGAAGCCGAGGCCTTTGGCCTCAAGGAAACCTACGGCGATGACCTTTTCTGGCTCGCCTCCGGGGCCGATGGCCTCGCCACACTCACAGGAAACCGGAACGGCGCAGACGGGGCAAACCCGCAGCCGACCCACACGACAAGAGGACGAAAGCATGACGAACGCAAAGGATGCGTGGCGTAAACTCGCCGAGAAGGAGCTGAAAAAGCCCGTCGAAACGCTCAACTGGAAGACGCTGGAAGGCATCACCGTCGAGCCGCTCTACACCGCCGAGGATACGGCAAGCCTGCCCCATATGGGCAGCCTGCCGGGCCTTGAGCCCTTCACGCGCGGCGTGAAAGCCACGATGTATGCGGGCCGCCCCTGGACCATCCGTCAATATGCCGGGTTCTCCACCGCCGAAGAGTCGAACGCCTTCTACCGCAAGGCGCTTGCGGCTGGTCAACAGGGCGTTTCCGTCGCCTTCGACCTCGCCACCCACCGTGGCTACGACTCCGATCACCCCCGCGTTGTCGGTGATGTCGGCAAAGCTGGCGTGGCGATCGACAGCGTTGAGGATATGAAAGTCCTCTTCGACGGTATCCCGCTTGATAAAGTCTCCGTCTCCATGACCATGAACGGCGCCGTGATCCCGATCCTCGCCAATTTCATCGTCACAGGCGAAGAGCAGGGCCATTCCCGTTCCGTGCTCTCGGGCACGATCCAGAACGACATTCTCAAGGAATTCATGGTCCGCAACACCTACATCTATCCGCCCGAACCCTCGATGCGGATCATCGCGGATATCATCGAATACACCTCGAACGAGATGCCGAAGTTCAACTCGATCTCGATTTCCGGCTACCACATGCAGGAAGCGGGGGCGAACCTCGTGCAGGAACTCGCCTATACGCTGGCGGATGGCCGTGAGTACGTCCGCGCCGCGATGGCGCGTGGGATGGATGTGGATGCCTTCGCAGGCCGCCTCTCGTTCTTCTTCGCCATCGGCATGAACTTCTTCATGGAAGCCGCGAAACTCCGCGCCGCGCGCCTCCTGTGGCACCGCATCATGACTGAATTCGGCGCGAAAGACCCGCGCTCGAAGATGCTGCGCACCCACTGCCAGACCTCCGGCGTTTCCCTGCAGGAACAAGACCCCTACAACAACGTTATCCGCACCGCCTACGAGGCGATGGCGGCGGTTCTGGGTGGCACGCAATCCTTGCACACCAACGCGCTCGATGAAGCCATTGCGCTGCCCACCGAATTCTCGGCCCGCATTGCGCGCAACACCCAGCTCATCTTGCAGGAAGAAACCCAAGTCACCCGCGTCGTCGATCCGCTCGCCGGTTCCTATTACGTCGAAAGCCTCACCGCCCAGCTCGCCGATGAAGCCTGGAAGCTCATTGAGGAAGTCGAGGAAATGGGCGGCATGACCAAGGCCGTGGCCTCCGGCATGCCGAAGCTCCGCATCGAGGAAAGCGCCGCCGTGCGCCAGGCGATGATCGACCGGGGCGAGGAAGTCATCGTCGGCGTCAACAAATACCGCAAGGCCAAGGAAGACGCGATCGACATCCTCGATATCGACAACCAGGCCGTTCGCGCCGCCCAAGTGGCCCGCCTTGAGAAAACCCGCGCGGGCCGCGACGAGGCCGCCTGCGCCGCCGCACTCACCGAACTGGAACGCCGCGCCAAAGAGGGCGGCAACCTTCTGGAAGCAGCCGTCGAAGCCGCCCGCGCGCGCGCCTCGGTCGGGGAGATCAGCATGGCTATGGAAAAAGTGTTCGGCCGCCACCGCGCCGAAGTCAAAACCCTCGCAGGCGTCTATGGTGCCGCCTATGAAGGCGACGAAGGCTTCGCCGCCATCCAGCGCGACGTGGAAGCCTTCGCCGAAGATGAAGGCCGCCGCCCGCGTATGCTCGTGGTGAAAATGGGCCAGGACGGCCACGATCGCGGCGCGAAAGTCATCGCCACCGCCTTCGCCGATATCGGCTTCGACGTCGATGTGGGCCCGCTCTTCCAAACCCCGGATGAAGCCGCGCAGGACGCCGTTGATAACGACGTGCACGTGGTCGGAATTTCGTCCCAAGCCGCAGGCCACAAAACCCTCGCGCCGCAACTGATCGCCGCGCTGAAGGACAAGAACGCCGAGGACATCATCGTGATCTGCGGCGGCGTGATCCCGCAGCAGGATTACGACTTCCTGAAAAAAGCAGGCGTGAAAGCCATCTTCGGCCCGGGCACCAATATCCCCGAAGCCGCGCGCGATATCCTCCGCCTCATCCGCGAAGCCCGCGCATAAAAAAGGGCAGGGGGCGCACCCCTGCCTAACCCCTGCCTAAACCTTTGCAACAGCCTTGCCTCACAGAGGCAGGGCTGTTGTCGCTTTGATCTCTTCCATGCTCAGAAGAGCGGTCACATTGTGGATTTTCACTTCGCTGATCAGCGATTGATAGAACACATCATAGGCCCGCGCGTTCTTCACCCGCACCTTCAGGATATAGTCGATCTCCCCCGCCAAACGATGCGCCTCCTGCACCTCGGGGCGGTCGCGAAGCGCCTTCAGGAACTTGTCCTGCCATTCCTTCTCGTGCTCGCTCGTGCGGATCAGCACGAAGAAGCAGGCCTCGAACCCGAGCTTCTCGGCATCGAGCGTCACCTTCGGCGCGCCCATCACGCCTTGCTCGCGCATCTTGCGAATCCGGTTCCACACAGGCGTCTTCGACGAGCCGACTTTGCGGGCGATCTCGTCCAGCGATTGGCCCGCATCCTCCTGCATCTCCAAGAGGATCTTCCGGTCTGTGGCATCCAATCGGGCTGACATTTCGATTTTCCTCTTCTCAACGGAACGCCGCTTTGCGGCTTGGCGGTTATCGGAACAAAGTTCCTTATTTCCGCAGGTATCTGGCGGATTACCGGGAATATTTTCTATATTTGGCTCAAAGTCAACGCCGCAAGCCGCAATCCAAGGAGGCTCAAATGGCCAAGAAGCCCGTCGCTCAGGTTGTCACCGCAAACGCCCTTCTCGAAGGCTGCGTGGTTTACCAGACCGCAGGCGGCACGTGGTCCACCCAGCTTGCAGAGGCCGAAGTGCTCCTCGACGAGGCCGAAGCGCAACTGCGCCTCCTCGCGGCCATGGCCCAATCCGGGCAAGTTGTCGGCGCTTACCTCGCCGAGGTCGACGCCTCCTCCACCACGCCTAAACCCACCCATTTCCGCGAAGCCTTCCGCCGCGATGGCCCCGGCGCCTACGCCTTCCCCCGCGCCTGATCTTCCGAGGACCGACCCATGTATCTCCAGCGCGATTTCGACGCCGCCTTCCTCCAATCCCGCAACGCCCAGTTCCGCGCCCAAGTCGAGCGCCGCGTCTCTGGTGCGCTCACCGAAGACGAGTTTCGCCCGCTCCGCCTGATGAACGGCCTCTACCTCCAGCTTCACGCCTATATGCTCCGTGTCGCCATCCCCTACGGCACGCTGAACGGCGCGCAGATGCGCAAGCTCGCCGATGTGTCCGAGCGCTGGGATCGTGGTTATGGCCACTTCACCACCCGCCAGAACATCCAGTTCAACTGGCCCGAACTCCGTGACGTGCCCGATATGCTCGACGCATTGGCCGAAGTGGGTCTCCACGCGATCCAGACCTCCGGCAACACCATCCGCAACGTCACCTCCGACCATTTCGCCGGAGCCGCCGCCGATGAAATCGACGATCCGCGCCCCTATGCCGAACTGATCCGCCAATGGTCCACCGATCACCCGGAATTCCAGTTCCTGCCGCGCAAATTCAAAGTGGCCGTCACCGGGTCGCCGAATGATCGCGCTGTCACCCGTGCCCATGACATCGGCCTCCGCATGATCCGCCGCGATGGCGTGGCGGGCTTCGAAGTCATCGTTGGCGGTGGCTTGGGCCGCACCCCGATGATCGGCAAGGTGCTGCGCGATTTCGTCACCGTGCCGGACCTCCTCGATTATCTGGAAGCCGTGATCTCGGTCTATAACCTCTTGGGCCGTCGGGATAATAAATACAAAGCCCGTATCAAGATCACGCTCCACGAGACCGGCGAGGAAGAACTCCGCCGCATGGTCGAAGCGCGCTACCAAGAGCTGCGCGGCACCTATCCCGGCACCGAAGCGGCGCTCGAAGATATCCGCACCCGCTTCCGCGCCC
>RFUP01000099.1 GCA_009922885.1 Paracoccaceae bacterium | reverse complement strand
TGAACCTGTTGCGGGCGGCCCCCGAGGAGCGGTTCCTGCTCTTCTGCGATGACCTTTCGTTCAGCCATGACGATCAGCATTACAAGAGCCTGAAAGCGGTTCTGGATGGCGGGATCGAAGGGCGGCCAGATAACGTTCTGTTCTATGCCACATCGAACCGCCGCCACCTGATGCCGCGCGATATGATCGAGAACGAGCGTTCGTCTGCGATCAATCCCGGCGAAGCGGTGGAGGAAAAGGTTTCTCTTTCGGATCGTTTCGGCCTTTGGCTTGGCTTCCATCCCTGCGATCAGGACCAGTATCTGGCGATGATCCGGGGCTATTGCGATGCTTATGGCGTGGTGATCGGGGACGAGGATCTGCGGGCCGAAGCCATCGAATGGCAAGCCACGCGAGGGAGCCGTTCGGGCCGCGTTGCGTGGCAGTTCTTCACGGATCTGGCCGGGCGCAAGGGCGTCCGGATCTAAGCCGCAGAAACGAAAAAAGCGCCCCTAAGGGCGCTTTTTTGTTCGGTGGCGTTCAGCGTAGATAGGGGTTCGGGTCGACGCTGTCGAAGCCTTTGCGCACTTCGAAATGCAGGTAGTTCGAAGCACCGGAGCGGACTTTCGCAATGGTCTGGCCGCGCGAAACGCTATCACCTTTCTTGACGGTGATGCCTTCCACATTCGCGTAGACGCTGAGGAGGTTTCCTGCGTGTTTCACAACCACGATTGGCACCTGATCGGCATCTGCGGTGATCGCGGCGACGGTACCTGCATCGGCGGCAACGATGGGCGAGCCGGAGGCCGCTTGAATGTCGAGGCCTTCATTGGTGCCCTTCTTGTAATCACGGATGATCTTGCCGTTGAGCGGCATGGCCATCTTGCCCCCGCCGGTGCTGGCGGCGGTCTGGGTTTTGCCGAGATTTGGCGCGGTGGTGGGCGCGGCCTGTGCAGTGGCGGCAGGCGTGGTTTTCTCCTGCGGCAACGGCTGCGTGGCGGAGGGCGGAACAGGTGTGGGCGAGCCTTGGCCGGGTGCGGTGGTGGCTGCGGCCGTTGCGGGCGCTGGCTGGTTGGCGATCGGGATCAGGAGATACTGGCCTTCGCGGATCGCGAAATCTGGACCGAGGCCGTTCCATTCGGCAAGGCCGCGCACCGGAACGTTGTAGAGCCGTGCCACGGTATAGGCCGTTTCGCCGCGCTGCACCTTGTGGCGGATCGGCTCGATAGCGGCCGGAGCGGCAGCGGCTGTTTGGGTGGCTGGCGGCAGGGTAGAGGTTTGCACCGAGGGGCCTGCACGGTCGATTGCACCTGAGGCCAGCGTTGTGATGTCAACCGAACCCGGTTGCGCTGCGGGTTGCGCCGCGGGGGTGATTTCGGCAATGCGCTTCGGTAGGGCGAGAACCTCGCCCTCGCGGAGGCTGTCACCGGACTGGATGC
Source organism: Paracoccaceae bacterium (assembly GCA_009922885.1). Classification (GTDB taxonomy): domain Bacteria; phylum Pseudomonadota; class Alphaproteobacteria; order Rhodobacterales; family Rhodobacteraceae; genus UBA9554. The sequence goes on along the minus strand of RFUP01000099.1, from coordinate 6,172 downwards.
CGTTGAAGCGCGCGAGTTCGTTGGCATCCACCCCGACGCGGGCGGCAGCGGATTGCACTGTGTCGCCGCGACGCGCCACGACCACCTGATAGCCGGGGTAAGAGATGACGCCGCGCGCGTCAGGCGCAGGGCGCGCCGCCGTGGCATTGCGGGCGGCCTCGGATGTGGTGAGCGCATTGCCGAAGTTGCCGCGCAGATCGAAATCCAGAGGCTTGGTGCAGCCTGCGACAAGAACAAGCATGGCTGCCGTGAGCGCGGGCGGCGCGATACGTCCGGTGCGGAATGTCATCTCTCGATATCCTCTTTTTTGCCCCGTGTTCCCGGAGCTTTCGGCTTTGAGCCAATTTGATCCCAGAATAACGGGTTTTACAGGGGTTGTCACGTTTCGCGCGCTACACCTTCAACGAGAGGCACGAAACGGACGGGACGCAGTTCGTCATAGTCGAAGCCGCTGGCTGTTCGGCGGACGCGGATCAGGTGCTGGACCGTGTCGCTTTGCCCGACGGGCAGCACCATGATGCCGCCTTCCTTGAGCTGTGCGAGAAGGGGGCCGGGCGGATCTTCTGCGGCAGCTGTGACGAGGATACGGTCGAACGGGGCCTGTTCGGAGAGGCCGAAGCAACCGTCTGCGGTGAGGGAGGTGATGTTGTTGAGGCCCAACTCGTCGAAAATCACACGGGCTTCGCGGACGAGGCGGGGATGGCGATCAACGGTGTAGACGCGGCGCGCCAGCAGGGACAGGATTGCGGCCTGATAGCCCGAGCCAGTGCCGACTTCGAGCACCTTGTCACGCGGGGAAACTTCGAGGGCCTGCGTCATGAGGCCGACGACGGAAGGCTGGGAAATCGTTTGCCCGCAGGCGATGGGCAGGGGCGTGTCGTCATAGGCGCGTTCGGCGAAAAGACCGCGCACGAAGGGGCCGCGATCGATCTTTTCCATGGCGCCGAGAACGCGGGCATCCGTCACGCCGCGCGAGCGAAGCGCGAAGAGGAATTGCATTTTGCGCTCTGCGTCCTCGGGGCTCATTCTATGGCGCGAAGCTCCTCCAGAAGCGTGTGGTCGGTGAGATCGGCCCGCATCGGCGTGACGGAGATGTAACCGTCGAGATTTGCATGCGCGTCAGTGCCGGGTTCGGTGGGTCTGTGCTGTTCGCCGCCCTTGATCCAGAGGAAACGACGGCCCGACGGCGAGAGATGCGGCTCGACCGAGAAGCGGGTATGGCGGCGGAAGCCTTGCGTGGTTACTTTCACGCCCTGCACCGAAGCGGCGGGTTCGGGAGGGAAATTGACGTTGTAAAACAGGCGGTAGTCCTGCCGATCCGCGAGAAGTGAGGGCAGTAGCTTGCGAATAAGCGCGACGCCATGCACCTCAGCGGCCTCGAAAGGGTTGGCGGCTTGGTAATTGTTCGGGCCGAGATATTGAGACAGGGCGATTGCGGGAATGCCTTGCAGAGCCGCTTCCATCGCGCCACCGAGCGTTCCGGAATAAAGCGCGTTCTCGGCCGAGTTATTGCCACGGTTGACGCCTGAGAGCACGAGGTCTGGGGGCGCATCTTTCATGACGTCATGAAGCCCGGCCAGAACGCAATCTGCAGGGCTTCCTTCGGCCGCATAGCGGCGCTCTTCGAGCTTGGCGACCATCATGGGGTGGGTGTAGCTGATGCAATGGCCGACACCGGATTGCTCGAAAGCGGGCGCAACTGTCCAGACCTCGCCATCGGGGCCGGCAAGTTCGGTGGCAATCTTGTGCAGGACGATCAGGCCGGGCGCGTTGATGCCATCGTCATTTGTAATCAGAATTCGCATGAAGCCCTCCCGCTCGTGACACCCGTCCTAAAGGAGGGTGTGCGATGGAGCAAGGGCGGAGAGCCCCGGGGCGCTGCCCCGGACCCCGGGATATTTCTCAAAGAGAAATGAATTAGAGGTGCAGATCCCGCAGGATGCGGGCGGCGACGTCTCGCGGATGGGCGAGTGTAGAGCGATCTTCGCCGGGGAAGAACCGGGCGCGCGTTGCAGTGGCCATGGGTTCGGGCGTGACGATCTTGACGCGCGGGCCCGTCTTGGCCGTTTCACGGGACCAGGATTGTGCGAGGGCGGTTTGCGCGGCCTTGGTGGCGCCATAGGCCCCGAAGAATTTCTCGCCGTGTCTCGGATCGTCGAAAAAGAGTGCCGTGCCGCTTTCCCCAAGAAGGGGCGCGATGAACGGGATCAGCATGCCGGTGGCAGAGACGTTCAGAGCGACGGATTTCTCCCAGTCTTTTGCATCGAGGAAGTTGGCCGGAGAGAGTGGAGCCACATGGACTGCCGTGTGGGCCCAGAGATCGATCTTGCCCCAACGCTCGTAAATCGCGCGGCAGAGTTGGGCCATAGCGTCCTTCAAGGTGACATCCATGGGGACGAGCGTTGCGTCGCCTCCTTTGGCCTTGATCCGGTCGTCCAGCTCTTCCAAAGCGCCGACGGTGCGCGCCACGGCCACGATGTGGTAATCAGGGGCAAGCGCTTCCGCGAGGGCTGCGCCAAGGCCTCGGGAGGCGCCGGTGATCAGGGCAATCTTGCGGGACATGTCTAACTCCTTTGCGTGGACGCTGTTACCTGCGTCCACAGATCGTCATTTGCCGAGCCGGTCTTTGCTGCTCAGCATCGGGCGCAGGTCGTGATCGAGTTCCGAATAAAGGTCAAGCAGGGCATCGAAGGAAAGCGGTTTCGCGTAGGCATCGATCCTGGCAAAAGGCCTCGTGCTTTCGTCTTCGAACTCCAAGATGATCCTTGATCCAAGTATGGCATTCGGCAATGCGTTTGCGAGAAGAGCATCCGACAAGGCAGGTAACGGAGCGCCCTCGAAAGCATGCGCCACATAAGCGTAAAAGGCTTCATGCGTCACTTCGGCCCAAGGCGCGAGAAGCGCGACTTCGCCATCCGAGCCTTCGATTTCAATGTGGATGAGACAGCGCAGAAAACGGCGGTCTCCCAAGCGACACAGATCGGCCGAGAGGCGATCCTCGCCCATTTCCAGAACTGGGGCCACGCCGCGTTCGCCGTGTGGCCAGGCTTCCGGTTCCTCGAAACCGATATCCACGGGGCCGCCCAGTTCCTGCAATCTGCGCCAACGGTTGTCGAGATCGAGCAGGCTCATTTTCCAGTCTTTCTCTTTACCAAATATCCCGGGGGTGATTGCCGAAGGCAGAGGGGGCAGCGCCCCCTCCTTTTATTCCGCGGCTTTTACCTGGAAGCCCTTTTCGATCATGTCCGAGGGGGCCACGGGGTATTCGCCGGAGAAGCAGGCATCGCAATATTGCGGGCATTTGGCGTTCCGGCCGCCCGCCTCGCCTGCGGCGCGGTAGAGGCCATCGAGGGAGATGAACTTGAGGCTGTCGACGCCGAGGTGATCGCGCATCTCGTCTTCGGACATCGTGGCGGCGAGGAGTTTCTCCCGCTCCGGCGTGTCGACGCCGTAGAAGCAGGGCCAGGCGGTGGGTGGGGAGGCGATGCGGAAGTGGACTTCGGCAGCGCCTGCATCGAGGATCATTTCCTTGATCTTGCGCGAGGTGGTGCCGCGCACAACAGAGTCGTCCACAAGAACCACGCGTTTGCCGCGGATCAGGGCGCGGTTGACGTTAAGTTTGAGGCGCACGCCCATGTTGCGGATCTGCTCGGTGGGTTCGATGAAGGTCCGGCCCATGTACTGGTTGCGAATGATACCCATGCCGAAGGGAATGCCCGATTCATGGGCGTAGCCGATCGCGGCGGGAGTGCCGCTATCTGGAACGGGGCAGACGAGATCGGCGTCGACGGCGGCTTCACGGGCCAGTTCCACGCCGATCTGGCGACGGGTTTCATAAACAGAGCGGCCGCCGATGATGCTGTCGGGGCGCGAGAAATAGACATGTTCGAAGATGCAGAAGCGCGGCGATTGCTTGCGGAAGGGGAAGTGGCTTTCGAGGCCCTTCTTCGCGTCGATCACCACCATTTCGCCGGGTTCGATTTCGCGGATGTATTCGGCACCGATGATATCGAGCGCGCAGGTTTCCGACGAGAGCGCCCAGCCGTCTTCGCCGATCCGGCCCAGCACCAGCGGGCGGACGCCAAGGGGGTCGCGGACGCCAATGAGTTTCGTGCGGGTCATGGCGACGACCGAGAAGGCACCTTCGACGCGGCGGAGCGCGTCTTCCATGCGTTCGGGGATCGTGCGTTGGAGCGAGCGCGCCATCAGGTGGATGATGCATTCGGAGTCAGAGGAGGATTGGAAGATCGAACCGCGTTCGATCAACTCGCGACGCAATGCATCGGCATTGGTGATATTTCCGTTGTGGGCAATCGCAGCACCGCCCATCGAGAACTCACCGAAGAACGGTTGCACGTCACGGATGACGGCGCCCTTTTTGCCTGCGGTCGAATAGCGAACGTGCCCGATGGAGAGGGGGCCGGGCAGGGTCTGCATCAGGGTGGCGTTGGTGAAGTTGTCGCGCACATACCCGAAGCGGTGGGCGGAGTTGAAGCCGTGCACCGGATCGTGGACCACGATTCCGCCGGCTTCCTGGCCACGATGCTGGAGCGCGTGGAGGCCGAGGGCGACGAAATTTGCGGCATCTGCCACGCCCAACACCCCGAAAACCCCGCATTCTTCGCGCAGTTTGTCATCATCGAAGGGATGGGAAGGGGGCATTTGCCGAGCGGTTACGTTATCGGTCACAGGAGGCCTCCGAATCCGTCTGGGGTCTGGTTGACCCCCCTATAGGGTTTTGTCACCAGACTGTCACGGTTGGATGCGACCGAAGATCAGGTCGGGGCGTCGCAGGTGGAGACGAGGTTCTCATATTGGCGTGTGACCCAGCCGAGGGCTTCGTCCGGTTTTTGGTCTTCGATGCTGCCAGTGAGGCGCGCGAAGACGCGGGCAGAGCGGCTATCGTCGACCATGGCGATTTCCTGCGATGTCACGATGGTCTGGTAGACGAAGAAGGCTGCGCCGACCAAGAGGACGCCGCGAAGAACGCCAAAGAGAAAGCCCAGGCCTTGATCAAGGCCGCCGAGGATGGAGCGCTGCACGAGGCTCGAGAAGAGCGGTGTGAAGAGAGAGAAAATCACCAGAACCACGGCGAAAATCGCGGCAAAGCCGCCGAGCACGGACAATTCGCAGCTATCCGCGATCATTCCGCCGACGACGGGGATTTCCTTGATGAGAGGCGCGGCTTGATTGGCGAACATGAAGCCAACGATGGCGGCCACGATCCAGCCGAGGATCGCGAGGCCTTCGCGCACCAGGCCGCGTGAATAGGCGAGTATCGCCGATACGACAATGACCAGACCGACGACACCGTCGATGATGGTAAAGCCTTCCATTTCAGCCCCCTTTGGCCGGACCTCAGCCCGCTCCGAACGTTTCGCCTACAAAGGCGGCGAGATCGGCCATTTCCGTGGTGGCCATACCTGCCACCGAAACGCCTTTGCCGCCCGCAGGCACAATCGCAGTGGTGAAACCAAGTTTTTGCGCTTCTTTCAACCTGTTTTCCATCTGGCCGACGGGTCGGAGCGCGCCAGAGAGGCTGATTTCTCCGAAAATCACAGTTTCTGGAGGGAGCGGGGCGTCTTCCCGCGCGGAGAGGAGGGCGGCGGCGACGGCAAGGTCGGCGGCGGGTTCGCTGATCTTCAACCCGCCCGCGACGTTGAGGTAAACGTGAAGGGGATGCCGCAGCGGGCTTCGAGAACCGCGAGGATCATGGCGAGGCGCTGGCCGTCCCATCCCACAACCGAGCGGCGCGGCTGGGCTTGCGGGGTGGGGGCGACGAGGGCCTGGATTTCGACGAGAACCGGACGCGTGCCTTCTATGCCTGCGAAAACCACCGAGCCAGCAGCGGGTTGGCCGCGTTCGGAGAGGAAAAGCGCGGAGGGGTTGGTGACTTGGGCAAGGCCGCCGCCCGTCATTTCGAAGACACCGATTTCGGCGGCAGGGCCGAAGCGGTTTTTCACCGCGCGGAGGATGCGGAACTGGTGGCCGCGCTCGCCTTCGAAATAGAGCACGCAATCGACCATATGCTCGACCACGCGGGGGCCAGCGATCTGGCCTTCCTTGGTGACGTGGCCGACGAGGATCACCGAGCAGCCGCGCCGTTTGGCGAAGGTGACAAGCTCATGTGCAGCGGCACGGACTTGGCTGACGGAGCCGGGCGCGCTTTCGA
>RFUP01000098.1 GCA_009922885.1 Paracoccaceae bacterium | reverse complement strand
AGCTCTCGGTAGTACTCCTTGCGGTCGGCTGCGATCTGTGAAGACATGCTGTAGAAGCGATCGGTTGTTCGATCAGCTCGGGCAAGAGCCATATCGGCGATTGCCCGTGCGATTCGACCGTTACCGTCTTCGAAGGGGTGTATCGTGACAAACCAGAGGTGGGCAACCCCTGCCTTCAAGACAGGGTCAATTGCCGATGGTCTATTGAACCACTCAAGAAAGGCTTGCATCTCGATGTCGAGACGTTTGGCCTCCGGAGCCTCGAAATGAACTCGCTCCCGACCGAGAGGGCCAGACACAACCTTCATGTCGCCGGCTTCTTCCGGACGCCACATGCCTACGGCGATTTGGGACATGCCACTGCGGCCGGCGGGGAATAACGCGGCATGCCATGCGAACAGCCGACTATCAGTCAACGGCTCATCAAACTTGCTCGTCGCATCGAGCATCATTTCGACGATGCCCTCGACGTCGCGGGCGAATTTGAGCCGCCAATAGGGGTAGTATTCGATGGGAATGGCGCTGGCATCATGCGTCCAGTGCTCGAAGACATCGGCTTTGCTGTGCAGCTTGTCGAGCATCGCGGGGCGGTAGGAAGGGCGGCGCGCCCAGAGGATCATATGGTGGGCGCGTTCGACGGTGGCGATACTGTCGATCTGGACAAAGCCCAGCTGCCGCAGAAGCGACGCGGCATCCGCGCCTTGGGGTGTTTCGGCGAGGCCGTGGCGATCCAGAAAGATCGCGCGGGCGGTTTCGTTGGAGATGCGCGGCAGGCTCACGATGCCCGCAGGGTATCGCCGGGCGAGATGGTCGGGCGGAGGATCACTTCGCCCTCTGCCTCTTCGCCGCGGACTTTGGCCGCGATGATTTCAGCGGCGCGGCGGCCGATTTCCTCGCGGCAGGCGTCCATCGTGGCGAGGCGGCGGGGCAGGCCTTGGAGAAGCTCCACGCCGTTGAAGCCCGCGAGGCCGATGCGGCCCGGGATGTCGTAGCCTTTTTCGATGAGGTAGAGGAGGCCGCCTGCGCCGATCATGTCGTTGGAGTAGTAGAGGAAATCGAGATCGGGTGTGCGTTCCAGCAAGGCTGCGGTCATCTCGCGGCCTTTCGCCAATGCCGATCCGCCCGAGTAGAATTCCTGATCCGCGACTTCTACGCCGCCCTTGGCCAAGGCCTGCGTGAGGCCTTCGAAGCGTTTGCGGGCGCGGTGATCGAGCGGCATTTTGGTGCCAAGGAAGCCGATGCGGCGGTAGCCCGCCTTGATGATCGCCTCGCCCATCTCGCGCCCGGCGCGGCGGTGGCTGATGCCCACCATCGCATCCACGGGTTCGCCATCGGTATCCATGATTTCGACTACGGGAATCCCGGAGGCTTTCAGCATGGCGCGGGAAGCCTCCGAGTGCTCAAGGCCTGCGATAATCACACCGGAGGGGCGCCACGAGAGCATCTCGTAGAGCACCTTTTCCTCTTTCTCGGGCAAGTAATCAGTGACGCCGACAACAGGCTGGAGATCGGTGGTTTCGAGAACGCGGCTGATGCCCGAGAGCACTTCGGGGAAGACCATGTTCGAGAGCGACGGAATGATGACCGCCACGAGATTGACGCGTTGGCTCGCCAAAGCGCCTGCGATCTTGTTCGGCACATAGCCCAAGCGCTTGGCGGCGTTCAGAACGCGTTCGCGGGTGGCATCCGACACATCGCCCCGATTGCGGAGCACGCGGCTTACGGTCATTTCCGAGACACCGGAGGCCTCCGAGACATCGCGCAGCGTCAGCGGTCGGTGATCCTGTCGGCTCAAGGGAGGCCCTCCTAAGGGATGTTGAACCTATGTTAGCGCGCAGAGCGGCAGACGTTCAAGGCGGGTGACAAGGGAATGCTCCTCGGTTATGACAGGCTTCGGCTGGTCCCGTGGCTCAACTGGATAGAGCAGTCCCCTCCTAAGGGACAGGTTGCAGGTTCGAATCCCGCCGGGATCACCAGCCGATTACAAAGGCTTAGTTCGGTCACTCCATTTCGAGGGCGCGCGAGCACCAATAGGAGATGATCGCATTGCGGCTCATGCCGCGCTTCTTGGCCATGGCATCGATCCTGGCCAGCAGATCGGCGTTAAAGCGGAGCGCGACGGGCACCTTAGCCGAGTTTTCGGGAAGGGCTGGCTCTGCCGGAGCTTTCGCCTTCTTCTCTTTCTTCGCCATTTTCCACCTCGAACCGTTACTCTGGCGCGAGAGTATCATGGTTTCAGAAGATGCCTAGGGTTCCTGACGTTGCCAGCTCTGGCGGCCGTCGTCTGCTGTGAGGATGCGGTCTTGCGTGGCGGAGGGGGTATCTTTGGCAATCAGAAGGTAGATCCAGGCCTCGGTGCCATCGGAAAGCGGCACTTCCTCGCGCTGGTAGCGGATGCCGTTCTGTTCGAGGCGATCAAGGGCGGCGAGGCCTTCGGCATCCACATCGTAGATTTCGCCCGAAATGCGCGCGCTGCCACCTTTGCGGACAGCGGGTGTTTGCTTTCCGGGGCTGGAAGAGGAGTTGAACTGCTCCATCCGGAAGGCGGCGGCTTGAGTCTGCGCCGGGCCGCAAAACGCCGCGCCCTTGAGGAGCGCGGCGTTGCGGGCACCCTGCATGAGGGTGCCATAGACAAAAACGCGGGTCAGTTGATCAGGCCAGCGTGGCGCATCGCGGATTTGATGCGCTCTTTGGTGCCGTCCGTCAGGCCGACGAGCGGCAGGCGGACTTCATCGGAGATGAGGCCCAGAAGCGACATGCCGTATTTCGCACCAGCCACCCCCGGTTCAAGGAAGATCGCTTCATGCAGCGGCATCAGGCGGTCTTGATACTCAAGCGCCTTCGCATAGTCGCCCTTGAGCGTGGCTTCCTGGAATTCAGCGCAGAGGCGCGGTGCGACGTTTGCCGTCACCGAGATGCAGCCGACGCCGCCATGGGCGTTGAAGCCAAGTGCCGTGGCATCCTCGCCCGAAAGCTGGACGAAATCCTTGCCGCAGGTGATACGCTGCTTCGGCACGCGGCTGAGATCGCCCGTGGCATCTTTCACGCCGATGATGCGCGGCAGTTGGGCAAGCTTGCCCATGGTATCGGGCGACATATCCACGACCGAACGGCCGGGAATGTTGTAGATGATGATCGGCAGGGTGCAGCAATCGTGCAGCGCGGTGAAATGCGCGATCATGCCCGCTTGCGTGGGCTTGTTGTAATAGGGCGTCACCACGAGAGCCGCAGTCGCGCCCACCTTTTCGGCGTGCTGGATCAGACCAATGCCTTCGAGCGTGTTATTCGAACCTGCGCCTGCGATCACCGGCACGCGGCCCGCAGCGGCTTTGACGACCTCTTCGATCACCATTTCATGCTCGCGGTGCGTGAGCGTGGGGCTTTCGCCCGTGGTCCCCACTGGAACGAGGCCATGAGAGCCTTCGCCAATGTGCCACTCCACGAGTTTTTTCAGCGTGTCCAAATCCAGCTCGCCGTTCTTGAACGGCGTGACGAGGGCGGGGAAGGACCCTTTGAACATGACACGCTCCATAATTTGTTTCCTGAGTTGGCTTCGTAAAGAGAACCGCCGCCCCATCTGCCACCCTTGTGAATTGAGGGAATGCGTGCGGTCCTCTAAGGTGCGGGTGTGTAACGAAGAGGCAGAAAAAGGCAAGACATGTTGAGGCTGATGATCGCCTTGGTGCTCGGGTTGGGCACGGCAGCAACGGCCCAGACAGGGCCAAAGCCCTTGGCGTCGGCTTTCGCGGCGGCGCGGGACGGCAATTGGGAGAACGCAGAGGCGCTGGCGGCGCGGGCCGGGGAAGGCGGGCCTGAACTGATCGAGTGGATGCGGCTCAGGGCGGGCAAGGGCACGGCGGCGGAGGTGTTGGCTTTTCTTGATGCACATCCCGACTGGCCGGGATTGAAGCTCTTGCGGCGGAAATCGGAAGCAGCGTTCGAGGGGGCGAGCGATGCCGCGATCCTGCAGTTTTTTGCGGGCCAAGCTCCGCAAACCGGCGAAGGTGTCCTGATCTATGCGGGTGCGCTGATGCGATCCGGGCGCGAGGGCGAGGCGCAGGCGGGGCTCGTGGAAAGCTGGCTGACGCTTGATCTCGATGCCGAGGAACAAGCCGCGTTCCTTACAGCCCATGAGGCGCTCCTGAAACGCCACCATGTGGGCCGTGCCGAAGAGGCGATGTGGGCCGGGCGGCGCGGCAATGTCGCGCGGATGCTACCCTTGCTGCCCAAGGATTGGAACGCGCTGGCGACGGCTTGGATCGCGCTGGAAAAGGGCCAGACCGAGGGGATCAATGCGCTGATCGCGGCGGTTCCGTCAAGTCTCGCGGATCATCCGCTTCTGGCGCAGGCGCGCTTCGACTGGCGGATCGCCAAGGGGCGCAGCGATGATGCCGTGGCGCTTCTATTGGAACGCTCGAAAAGCGCCAAAGCACTGGGGAGGCCCGATGCTTGGGGTGGATGGCGGAATTATCTCGCCCATGCCGAAATGCGCGCAGGAAACCCGAAGCGCGCCTATGCGATTGCCGCCAACCACCATCTAAACGAAGGCAGCACCTATGCCGAACTGGAATGGATGGCGGGCTATCTGGCGCTGCGCTTCCTGAACGCCCCCGAAAAGGCTCTGGCCCATTTCCAGCGCATGCAGGCGGCGGTGAATACACCGATCTCGCTTTCCCGCGCGGCCTATTGGATCGGGCGCACCGAAGAGGCGCGCGGGCGCATGGAAGCTGCCAAAGCCGCCTATGCGATCGGGGCGCAATACCAGACCGCCTTCTACGGCCTCCTCTCGGCCGAACGCGGCGGCGTCGCCTTTGACGCCTCGCTGGCCGGGCAAGAGCGCTTCACCGATTGGCGCCAAGCGGCCTTTCGGCAAACCCCTGTCTACCAAGCCGGCGTGCTTGCGCTCAATGCAGGTGAAATCGGCCTCGCAGAAACCTTTCTCACCCATCTCGGTGAAAGCCTCGACCGCACCGGGCTTGGCCAGCTCGGGGAAATGGCGGAAGCGGTAAACGAACCGCATCTCATGGTGATGATCGGCAAAGCGGCAGCATCGCGCGGGATCACGCTGCCCCGCCCCTATTATGCGCTGCACCCTTTGGTGGATCAAAACCTGCCGATCCCCACGGAAATGGCCCTCGCCATCGCGCGGCGCGAATCGGAGTTTGACCCGCGCGTCGTATCGGGCGCTGGCGCGCAAGGCCTCATGCAACTCATGCCGGGCACTTCAGCGGAGATGGCGAAGAAACTGGGGCTCTCGCATGATCCCTCCAAAGTCCTCTCCGACCCCGTTTATAACGCACGCCTTGGCTCGGCCTATCTCGCGAAACTCGCCGAGGATTTTGCCGGTAATGTCGTGCTCGTGTCGGCAGGCTATAACGCAGGCCCGAGCCGCGCGCGGCGCTGGCAGGAGGAACAAGGCGATCCCCGCGCCCAAGGCATCGACATCGTCGACTGGATCGAAGCGGTGCCCTTCCGCGAAACCCGCAATTACATCATGCGCGTCTCGGAAAGCCTGCCCGTCTATCGCGCGCGCCTTGGCCTCAATCCGCATCCGATACCGTTCAGTGCCGAACTGAAGGGATCAACACTGCGTAAATAAAGGCTTTCTCTTTTGCAAATATCCCGGGGGGCGCGCAGCGCGGGGGCAGAGCCCCCTCTCAGGCGGCCTTCCCGCGCATCCGTTCGCGCCAGAGCGTGAAGATCCCTGCTGCAACAATGATCGAGGCCCCCAGCACCACGTTCCATTGCAAGACTTCGCCAAACACCAGCAGGCCCACGCCTGCGGCGAAGACGAGCTGGAAATAGGCGAAGGGTTGTACTGCGCTGGCTTCGGCCACTTCGTAGCACTTAATCAGGGTGAAATGCCCTGTCGCGCCGGTCACGCAAAGGAGTGCCATCCATCCCCAGTCGGTGCTTGTCATCGGCTCCCAGAACCAAACGCCCACGGCCGTCATCCCGATCGCACCCACTGTACCCGTCCAGAAAAACGAGGTGGCAGCGCTGTCTTTGCGGGCGGCGTAGCGGGTGAGGAGGCCGTAGAGCGCGAAGAGGAAGGCGGAAAGGAGCGGGATCAGGGCCTCGATGCGGAAAACACCGAAGCCGGGGCGCAGGATGATGAGAACGCCGATGAAGCCCACACCGATCGCGGTCCAGCGCCGCCAACCGACCTTCTCGCCCAGAACCGGCCCCGAGAGCGCCGCGACAAGAAGCGGGTAGCAGGTGAACACCGCGTGGCTCTCGACAAGCCCCAAAATGGTGAAGGCAGCCACCATGACGCAGATTTCAGTAATGAGCAGCAGCGCGCGAAAGGCTTGTAAAAGTGGTTGCTGGGTGCGCGCCGCTTGCACAAGGCCGCCCGCCTTGCGCGAGGCCACAGTCATGACGAATGCCGCGAAGAACCAGTAGCGGATCATCACCACCATGTAGACGTTGTATTCCCCGGCAAGATGGCGGGAAATCCCGTCTTGCGCAGCGAAGACGATAGACGTGGCGATCATTAAAAGAATGCCGAGGCGGGTGTTTTGGCCGGCAGCCATGGTCAGACCTTTCGCGCAATGGTCATGTGTCTTTTCCGCCCGTATCCTGCGGCGCGCGTCACGTCAAACCCTGCCTCTGCGAGGCTACGGCGGACGTGGCCCGCGGCGGAGTAGGTGGCGGCGGTTCCGCCTTGGGCTGTGTGGTCGAAAACCGCCCTCATGAGCGAAGGTTCCCAAAGTTCGGGGTTCTTCGCAGGCGAGAAACCGTCAAGAAACCACGCATCTGTGGCGCTCTGCCAAGCAGGGAGTTCGTGGCGGGCATCGCCGATTTTCAGGCTGACGTGGAGATCGGGGAGCGTAAGATCATGCGCGCCTTGCCAGAGAGGCGCGAGAGCGGCAACCTCGGGTGCGAGATCGGGGAAGGCGGCATGGGCTTGGGCGTATTCGGGCGCGGAGAGCGGGAAGGCCTCGAAGCTCGTGAAGCGCAACTGGCCTTCCGCCCCCGATTGCCGCCAGAGACGGAGCGTGGCCATCAAGTTCAGCCCGGTGCCGAAGCCCAGTTCGGCAATGTGGAAGCCGTCATGGAAGCGGTTTGGCAGGCCGTTGCCGCCATGGAAGACGTGGCGGGTTTCGGCGAAGCCGTCGTCGAGGCTGAAATAGGGGTCGTCGAAGCGGCGGGAAACGGGAATGCGCCCGTCGCGCCAGTCGAGACCCTGCGCCTCGTCTTGCATCGCTCGCCTCCTCAAGGCATGGGTGGTCCGGTGCGCGACCGGGTTGGCGAAGTAGTGACGGGGAGGCGCGGCAATGGCAAGGATCGACGTGACAGTGCGTGGGGCTGGAATATTCGGCCTGAGCATTGCGTGGGAATGCGCGCGGCGGGGCGCTGCGGTGCGCGTGATCGACCCGAACGGGCCGGGCGCCGGATCGAGTGGCGGGATCGTGGGTGCCTTGGCGCCGCATGTGCCGGAGCAATGGAACGGTAAGAAAGCGTTCCAGTTCGAGAGTCTTGTTGCCGCAGAAGCCTTCTTTCGAGGGGTCGAGGCGGCGTCGGGCGTTTCGACGGGTTATGGGCGCACGGGCCGCGTGCAGCCGATTGCAGGGCCGGAGGCGCTGAAGCTGGCGGAAGCGCGCGGCGAAGGCGCGAAGGCGCTCTGGCAGGGGTATTCATGTGTATTGGCGGCTGACCGAAGCCGTATCTCTTATTGAATGGTTGCCCGTAGCAGAACGTTTGAAACGTGTTTGTGCAGACAAAGGACTACTTGCCG
>RFUP01000097.1 GCA_009922885.1 Paracoccaceae bacterium | reverse complement strand
CCTCCAGCACTTCATTGACCGCAAGGTTGCGGCCCTTTTCGAACCGCTGATCGCTTTGCAGAAAGACGAAGCGCTGACTGGCCTTGCGCGCGGCTTTGCTTTCCGGATGGTCGAGAACTTCGGGATCATTGAACGCGCTTCGGTGGCGGAAGAGGTCAAATCCCTCGACCAAGACGCGCGCGGCGCGCTCCGCAAGCACGGCATCCGGTTCGGCCAATACACCGTCTTCCAACCCGCGATCCTGAAGCCCGCGCCGACGCGCCTGCGCCTGGTGCTCTGGGCTTTGGCGAAAGGCCTTGAGGAATTCCCCGAAGCCGCACCGCCCGGTTTGGTGACGGTTCCGGTGCTTCCGGGCATGCCCGAGGGCTATTTCACCATGGCAGGCTACCGCGTGGCGGGCGAGCGGGCGATCCGGATCGACATGCTCGAACGCCTTGCAGACCAGCTGCGGGCCGAAGACAGCCGCGCAGGGTTTGAGGCGAAGGCCGATATGCTATCCATCACCGGCATGACGCTGGAGCAGTTCGCGCTGCTGATGGAAGGGCTTGGATACCGTGCCGAGAAGGGCGAACGGGCGAAGGTGAAAGCCGCGCCGGCTACGCCTGCGGAAGTCGAAGCCGCACCGGAAGCCGCGCCGGAAGTCACTGAGGCTGTTGAAGCGCCTGCAGCGGAAGCCGCCGAAGAGGCTGCGCCGGAAATGGAAACCTTCTTCACCTTTACATGGGGCCGTAAGCCGCAGGGTGAGCGCCCGAACCGTGGGCAGGGCCGTGGCCAGCCGCGTGACGGGGCGCGTCGTGAAGGCGGCGAGAACCGTGAAGCGCGCGGCGATCGTCCGAAGCGCGAAGGCGGCGACCGTCCGAAGGGCGATCGTGGTGACAAGTTCAAAGGCGGGAAGGGTGGCAAGGGCGGCAAGCCGCGCCCCGAACGTGAGGATCGTGGTCCGAAGGTGCATTCCGCCCGTCCGCCGCGAGAAGAGAAGTTCGATCCCGACAGCCCCTTCGCGGCGCTGATGGCCTTGAAGCAAAAGGGCTGATCTGGCGTGCTGGATCGGCTCCGGCTCGATAAGTGGCTCTGGCAGGCGCGGTTCTTCAAGACCCGCGCCTCGGCCCAGTCAGTTGTCGAGGCAGGGCATGTTCGGATCAATTCCGAGAAAGTGGCCAAGTCATCGCGCGAGGTCAAATCGGGCGACGTTCTGACCTTTCCGCAGGCCGGGCGCATCCGGGTAATCAAAGTGCTGGCGATGCCGATCCGGCGCGGGCCCTCTGAGGAAGCGCTTACGCTTTATGCAGACCTCGACGCACCTTCGTCGCAGAACGGGACAAATCCTATCCCTACCGCTTGAACGTAGGGGCGAACCGGTCTAGCTAAGCGCGGACTGAAGATAGAGAGTTCCGCCATGACCTATGTCGTGATCGACAATTGCATCGCCTGCAAATACACCGACTGCGTGGAAGTCTGCCCCGTGGATTGCTTCTACGAGGGCGAGAACATGCTGGTGATCCACCCTGATGAATGCATTGATTGCGGTGTTTGCGAACCCGAGTGCCCGGCAGATGCCATCCGCCCCGACACGGAACCGGATATGGAAAAGTGGGTTGAGTTCAACCGCAAGTATTCGGAGCTTTGGCCGGTGATCACCGAGCGCAAGGACCCTCTTCCCGAAGCGACCGAGCGGGACGGCGAGACCGACAAGATCACCAAGTACTTCTCTGAAGCAGCGGGCGGCTGAGGCGAATCGATTCGCGGAGAATCGCCTGCGAACGATTGTGAGTTGAATGAGATTCGGCCCGCAATGCCATGTAAATAATGGAAAATAGGTGGTGGCATCCCCCGAAATCCGCCCTGCTTTCGGCAGGGCGTTTTTTGTGGTATGATGACACTTACATGACATAGATCGTCTGAACCCACTCTGTCGCTCAACCGGGGACGCAAGTTGCGTTTGTAAAAACCCACTGAAATCCGCAAAACGCCAGGACCATCATGATGGGCCTCGACGGTGTTTTTTGTGGTGAATTGATGGGTGCACGAGAGGCGTAGGTTCGGATCTCGCGAGGAAAGTTCGAATGACCAAAACCAAAAAGCCCGAATTCCGCCCGAACGATTACGTTGTCTATCCTGCGCATGGCGTGGGCCAGATCATGTCGATCGAAGAGCAGGAAATCGCCGGGATCAAGCTGGAACTCTTCGTGGTCTCCTTTGAAAAGGACAAGATGACCCTCCGCGTGCCGACTCACAAGGCAACGGAAATCGGCATGCGCTCGCTTTCGACACCGGATGTCGTGAACCAAGCGATGAAAACGCTGAAGGGTAAGGCAAAAGTGAAGCGCGCGATGTGGTCGCGCCGGGCTCAGGAATACGAACAGAAGATCAATTCAGGCGACCTGATCGCGATTGCCGAAGTGGTGCGCGACCTGCACCGCGCCGACGATCAGCGCGAGCAGAGCTATTCGGAACGTCAGCTTTATGAAGCCGCCCTTGAGCGCCTGACCCGCGAAGTGGCTGCCGTTTCGGGCAGCGACGAGCCGACCGCCGCCAAGAAGGTGGACGAGGTTCTGGTGTCCCGCGCAGCCTGATCGCTGTTCGTAAGAACGAAAGCCGCGCCTTCGGGGGCGGCTTTTTTTATGCGCCGAGCGCGATGAGGGCGGCGAGTTCGGCGAGGAATTGAGTGGCCCCCAGAACATCGCCGGTTTGCCCGCCGAGTTTGGCCTGAGCAATCCGAGCGGTGAGCACCGCAACCGCCGCAACCGCGAGGAGGGCGAGGAGTGCGGAGGAGCCACAGAGAAGCAAAGCCGCCACGAAGGCGAGACCCGCCGACAGAAGCGCGGTTTCGCGAGACGGGCGGCCCTGCGCCGCAGCCAGCCCGTTTTCCCGCGCGAAGGGCAGGGCAGCCATGACGCCTGCCATCGCGGCGCGGCTAAGGAGGGCGGCGGCAATCAGTGCGGCCCATGTGTCTATCACCGTCAGGGCTTGCCATTTCAGCCCAAGCCCAAGCACCAGCGCGATGACGCCGTAGCTGCCAACACGGCTATCTTTCATGATCTCAAGGCGGCGTTCCTTGGTGTAACCGCCCCAGAAACCGTCTGCGCAATCCGCCAACCCGTCTTCGTGAAGAGCGCCTGTCAGGACGATCAGCGTAACCAGCGCGATCCCTGCCGCGATGCCTGCGCCGAACCCGGAAAAGAGCCAGCCCAGAGCCGCGGCAGGAAGCGCCACTGCCAACCCGGCGAGTGGCCAAGCCCAAGCCGCTTTGGAGCCGCGCGCCGTGGCAAATTCCATATCCACGGGCACAGGAATGCGGGTCAGAAGGCCGATGGCCGCCGGAATGTCCTGCCATTTCGCAAGGGCCGTGTCGGATTGGCGCATGAAAATGCCTTATCGAGGGGTTGCGTGGGTTCGCCTTCGGGGTAAACCGATCCGGAACGACAATCAACGGGCCCGATCATGACCTTCACCTCCCTCGACGATATCCGCAAGAAACTTGCCGCCCAACCGGGCATCGACACCCAAGCTTTGGAAGCTGCGGAATCTCGGAACGGGCAATTGACGAAACCGCCGGGGGCGCTTGGCGCACTTGAGGGTCTGGCCGTGCGGATCGGTGGCTGGCAGGGCACGGACAAACCCCATTGCGACCGTCCGCAAGTAATCATCTTCGCAGGCAATCACGGCGTGACCGCACGCGGCGTTTCGGCCTTTCCGGCAGAAGTCACCGTGCAGATGGTGGCAAATTTCCAGCATGGTGGTGCCGCTATCAACCAGCTCTCGAAAGCTTTCGGAGCCGAGATGTCGGTGTATGCGCTCGATCTTGATAATCCCACGGCGGATTTCACCCAAGCCGCTGCGATGAGCGAGGCGGAGTTCGTTTCGGCGTTCAACACGGGCTGGAACGCGGTGAACGCTGAGGCGGATCTTGTGGTTACGGGCGAGATGGGGATCGGCAACACCACCTCTGCTGCCGCGATTGCCTGTGCCTTGTTTGGTGGCACGGCAGACGACTGGGTCGGGCGCGGCACGGGTGTGGACGACGAGGGGCTGAAGCGGAAGGCGGCTGTGGTTGCCGAAGGCGTGGCGCTGCATGGCGGCAAGGGCGACGGGCTGGAAACGCTGCGCCGCCTTGGTGGGCGTGAATTGGTCGGGATGGCAGGCGCTATCGCGGCGGCCCGCGCCAATCGCATTCCCGTGCTCCTCGATGGCTTCATTTGCACTGCTGCGGCCGCCTGCCTTGCTAAGACCCAAGAGGGCGCGCTCGACCATGCGGAAGCGGGCCATGTGAGCGCCGAGCAGGCGCATCACCGCCTCTTGAGTGCACTCGGCAAGGCCCCGCTTCTGGCGCTCGGGTTGCGTTTGGGCGAAGGCTCTGGTGCTGCACTGGCGATCGGCGTTGTCAAAGGTGCAGTCGCCTGCCTTTCCGGCATGGCCACCTTTGCTGAAGCAGGTGTTTCCGAGGGCTGACCCGTCAGTCCTGTCTTGCGCGCTCTTCGAGGCGGGCCGTGAGGGCCGCCTCAAGATCCCGCTCCAATTCCCGTGCTTTGGCGACATAGGCAGGGTTCTTGGTGGCGGGGATATTCTCGTCCCAGACTTCAGCCAGTTCCTTCAGCGCCTCGCGGTCGTGGTGGTAGAACACCTCTTCGGCGATGGCGGCCTCATACTCGCTCATGCCGATGTTTTCGAGCACGTAGCGGCCCGCGCGAAGCGATGAGTCGAACATTTCCCGCACGATGTCATCGGCCCCGGCCTTGAAGAGCTGGAACACATGCATCCGGTCGCGCGCGCGCGCAATGATGTGGAGGTCCGGGCGCTCGCGACGCGCATATTTGACAAGCCGTGTCGTGGCTGCCGGATCATCGAGCGCCACCACGAGAACCCGCGCTTGCGGCAGACCTGCTGCATGGAGGAGGTCGGGGCGGGTGGGATCACCGAAGAAGCCTTTGAAGCCGAATTGGCGCATGGTCTGGATCGTGGCCATGTCGTGATCGAGAACGACGGTTTTGAAGCCCGATGACTGCACAAGGCGGTTCACGACTTGCCCGAAGCGCCCAATCCCCGCGATGAGCACCGGGCCCTGCTCATCCACCTCGTCCGGCTCATGATGCGTGCCATCTTCGGTCATGCTGCTCGTCAGCCTGTCGTAGAGGATAAAGAGAAGCGGCGTGATCAGCATGGAGAACGCGACGATCAGCAAGAGCCGATCCCCGAGCCAGCGCGGAATGACGTTGAGGTTCGCGGAAAACGACAAAAGCACGAAACCGAATTCCCCGGCCTGCGCGAGGCTCAAGGTAAACAGCCAACGATCTCGCCCGCGCAGCTTAAAGGCACGCGCAAGGATGTAGAGCACGCCGCCCTTGGCCGCGATCAGGGCGAAGGTGAGGGCGAGAATGGTCAGCGGGGCCGAGAAAAACACCGGAAAGTTGATGCCGGACCCCACGGTGATGAAGAACAGCCCAAGAAGTAGGCCCTTGAAGGGTTCGATGTCGGATTCGAGTTCATGGCGGAATTCGCTATTCGCCAGCACCACACCGGCGAGGAATGCGCCGAGGGCCGGGGAAAGGCCCACGAGGCCCATCACATAGGAAATGCCCAGCACGATGAGGAGTGCGAAAGCCGTATACATCTCGCGCAGTTTGGCGCGGTGGATGAAGTGGAAGACAGGTTGCACCAGATAGCGACCCGCAAGAATGATGGCAGCAACGGCGGCCAGAGTGGCCAGTGTAACGGCCCAACCCGGCAAATCCTCAACCAGCGTATGCCCATGGTTCGATGCCGCGTCAGCCAGTTCCACCGGGCGTACGATAGAGCCATCGGGGTTGAGCTGCGGCAACATCGGCATTGCCAAGAGCGGCAGCGCGGCAAGCATGGGGATCACCGCGATGTCCTGCGTCAGCAGCACCGAAAAGGCCGAGCGCCCGCCAGCGCTTCGGATCAATCCCTTTTCATTCAGCGTTTGCAATACGATAGCCGTGGATGACAGCGCGAAGATGAGACCAATGGCAAGGCTGATGGTCCACGGCTGGCCCAGCAGGATCGCTCCGATCATGATGACGAGCGTCGACATCAGAATTTGCAGGCCACCCAGCCCGATCAGGCGATGTCGCATATCCCAGAGGGCGCGCGGCTCCAGTTCGAGGCCGATGATAAAGAGCATCATCACAACACCGAATTCCGCGAAATGCTGGAGATCCGCAGAGGCCGCGACAAGACCTGTAATCGGGCCGATGATGATCCCAGCGGCTAGGTAGCCCAAAACAGATCCAAGCCCCAAGCGTGCCGCGATCGGTACGGCGATCACAGCGGCCATGAGATAGATGGAGGCTTGGTAGAGAAAGGTTTGCATCGGCGTTCCGGCTGTTCGAGTTTGCCCGTTTCACACGCTGCTGAGGCGCAGCGCCGGGCTTTGAACCGAGAGTCGCAATTCAAGATGGGGTAAGCAAGGGCCGGATTAGGAATTTCGCAGAAATGTCATGCGTTTCTGCGAACTGATGTGAATAGTGCCTTAGCCGCGCGGCATTTTCAGGGTCACGTTGCGACCACCTTTTTGGTAGCGCAATTCACCATCCGAAATGGCCACCACACGCCCGCCATCTACACGGTCGCCCACCTTCACTTTCTGGAAGCGCCCATTGGCGAGGCGGATCAGGGCGCGGCGGGATTGCGGCGTGCCATAGACGCCGATCAGGTTCACCTGCCCGAGGTTGATCGCATTCTTCTCGGTCGCCGCTTTGGCCACATTTGCCTGCGAGGGGACTTTGGGCTGCACCGTGCGCGGACCCGCAGAGGCCACACGGGTTTCGCCTTCGTCATCCTCCAATTCCTCACGGCTGAAGGTGCTGCCGCTTTTCAACGGATTTCCCGTGCGAGGATTGCTTGTATCGGGCTGCACGCCCAGATCTTGCGGGCGAAGCTTCGGTTTGATGCTGGTGGCGACAGTGTCGTTCGCCGGAGGCGTCGCGAGACCTGCGGTAGAGGCGGCCGCTGCGGCGGCAGCGGCTGCATCGGCAGCGGCGCGGATTTGTTCGGCCTCATATGCGGCAACGATGGCTGTGGGCCGGAGTTTCGGGCGCACCGTCATCAGTTCGGCGCGCGTCAAGCCACCCAAAGCCGAGCGCTCCGCCGTTTCAACCAAACCTCCGGGCCGGACTTTCGGGCGGAAGGCTGCAAGGCGGGGGTCTGCGATGCTCACGTCTGGCGCGGGCGCGGCGGTGCGGTCCGGGAACTTTGTCGGCACTGTGGCCGGGGGCCCCGCAAAAACACGCACCCCGTCGGGTGTGAGGGCCCCTTCGGGCGTCGCCACCACGAAACCACGCTCGTCGAGCGAAAAGCGTGTGCCGGGGGCAACCGGAGAAATCTGGCTGCCGGGCAGGCGGTCGGGCGCAAGGATCGTTTGCGAGGGCAGGGCAACGGCATCGGGTTGCGCCACAACAGGGTCAATCGAGGTGATATAGAGATCATCAAGGTCGATCGCGACGGGAACAGGCGTATCTTCGGGTGCAACCTCCCAGATCCCGGTGGCGGCATATAGCGCGGCCGATTCTTCTGCCGTCGGCAAGCGAATGGCTTGGGGTTCGGAAAGGCCCGGCGCTGCGGTTTCCGGCAACGCGTCTGATCTGGGTTCGATCAGCGACGCCAGTTCTACAGCCGCATCCCCGGCTTCGGCCAACTCGTCTTCGGTGATGCTGTCGGCTGCGGGCAATCCGGCGATCGCAGGTGGCTCGTCGGTGCCAAAGAACCAGCCGATGCCATCCGATCCGGTCAGCGAGGCCCAAGCCG
>RFUP01000096.1 GCA_009922885.1 Paracoccaceae bacterium | reverse complement strand
ATCCAGCAACGAGGTGGTATAAAGGCCTTCCCATCCTGTACCGAACCCATTGCCCAGCATCATCTGGTTAGTCAGGCCCTCCAGACCGATGGGCGTCCATATCGCTGGACCGTGCAGGTGCCACGGAATCGAAATCTCGTCCACCATTGCACCAAGGCGGCGGAACATCTCGGCTCCGGCTCGGACAGATGCATCTACATCCTCCTCGGATTGGGGATGACCAAAACCTTCCTTAACAACCCCAATCCGTAGGCCCGACACACCTCTACTTACAAAGGCAGTGTATTTGTCGGTACTCACGTCATATTGGCGCGGGTCCAGACCGTCGGGCCCAGCTATCACCTCAAGCATCAGGGCGTTGTCCATGACCGTCTGTGTCATTGGCCCAGTATGGTCGATCGTGGTCTCGATTGGCATGATACCCGAATAAGGAACAAGACCATGGGTCGGTTTCATTCCGTAGACACCACAAAAGGACGCAGGCATGCGGATCGATCCACCCTGATCACCACCGATGGCCATATCGACCAGTCCTGCCCCCACAAGCGCGCCCGAACCCGAGGATGATCCACCAGCTGAATAGCCGTGTTTGTGCGGGTTGTGCACCGCGCCCGTAGCGTTGGTATGGCTGCCGCCTGATAAGCAAAAATATTCACAATGCGCCTTGCCCACAATGGTAGCTCCCGCATCCAGCAGTCGTGTCACGATAGTGGCGTCGATATCAGGAGTATATCCCTTGAGAGTTGATGCCCCGTTCATCATTGGCACCCCAGCAAGGCACACATTATCCTTGAGCGCGATAGTCCGCCCCAGCAAAGGTCCTCGCGGCGCACCCTTGATCTCGGTCTTCACATACCATGCATTCATCGGGTTTTCATCTGGCGTAGGCCGGTAGCCTGAGGTGCGTGGATAAAGCACTGGTGGCAGGTAATCAGGCAGAGCATCAACGATGTCATATGCGTCAAGTGTGCCCTGCATGACATCCAGGAATTCCTGGACCCGCTCATCCGACATGTTCATGCCAAGCTCAGCCACGATGGCCTTCATCTGCGATAGGGTTGGGCGCTGAACAGTCATGTAAGACATCCTTTCTTGCAAGGGCGCAGGGGCTGCAGATAGGTGGGCAGGGGCGGATGCGCCGGGTCGCGGCACTGGGACAGGTGAAGATGCGGCCGGGCTAGACCTGCCCTGTGAAAGTGCCGCAATACTCCCTGTTTCGGGCTTGGCCGACTTGCCCCCCCCGGCCCCCAGGCCGGTGAATTCCTCGATAAGGGCTGGATCAGCGGCCTCCGATCCGGAAACCTCACCCATGATCTTGCCCTTCTGGATCAACAACACACGGTCCGACAACGCGGTGATGAAATCTAAGCTTTGCTCTACAAGAACGATGCTCAGCCCCTCGCGGCGATTGAGCTCCTTAAGAAGGTCGATGATCTCGTCGATGATCGAGGGCTGAATACCTTCGGTGGGCTCATCTAGCAGGATAAGGTCTGGCTCAGACACAAGGCAGCGGGCCAGTGCAAGCAATTGCTGCTCGCCCCCCGACAGTGCGCCGCCATCCCGTTCCAGCAGGCGTTCAAGGCGCGGGAAATCCGCCAAAACCCGATCGATCGCACTGTCTTCGTCCAGATCATGGGACGCAATCCCCATACGCAGGTTATCGCGCACGCTGAGGTTGGGAAAAATGCCTCTGCCCTGAGGCACATAACCTATGCCCAGTTGCGCACGCCCCGATGATCGCTGACGCCCAATATCCTGCCCGTCGAAAGTCATGCTTCCACCCGAGGCCGGGATGATCCCCATCAGTGTCTTAAGCAGCGTGGACTTCCCCATCCCATTATGGCCCAGAATGCCAAGAATCTCGCCATCGTTCACCGACAAGTCGATCCCATGCAGAACGGGCACGCGGCCATAGCCCGCACGCAACCCCGAGATTTTCAACAGCGCGCTCATGCCCGGTTCCCCAGATAGACTTCGCGGGCACGCTTATCGGCGGAAATCGCCTCCATCGTGTCCTGCATCAGGATGCGTCCTTCATGAAATAGCGTCACTGTACGCGAAATCATGCGGATGAATTGCATGTCATGCTCCACCACGATCAGGGCCGAGGTCTTGTTGATCTCCTCGATCAACTCGGCGGTTCTGTAGGTTTCCTCGTGGGTCATGCCAGCGGCAGGCTCGTCCAGCAGCACCAGCCATGGTTCCGAGGCCACCACCATTCCCAATTCGACCCACTGACGCTGCCCATGGGCCAGCCGCCCCACCAAGGTGCGGCGGATATCGCCCAATTTCAGACGCTCAATGGTTTCTGCAGTAAGTACCCGCGCTCGTGCATCGCCATGCCAGCGGCGCGCTGATAACCAAATATTTTCCTCAGCACTCAAACCATCAAAGACGTTGGGCACCTGCGTCTTGATACCAACACCAAGACTTGCCACCTGAAAGGGTTCCGCGCCCGTCATCTCCTGCCCGCGGATCAGCACTTCGCCCGATGTGGGAACAAGCTGTCCTGTCAGGCATTTGAAAAAGGTCGATTTGCCCGCGCCATTAGGGCCGATCAGACAACGCAATTCCCGGTCAAACAGGGTAAAATCCACTTGATCCACGGCGCGCACACCGCCGAAATGCATGCACAGGTCACGAGTCTCAACCACCACATCGCCGCGTTGCCGTGTCATTGCGTGCCCTCCGCACGGCTGCTGCGCCGCCGCCGCGCCCGCGTGGGCACCTTCCTGCGGCGCGCGTTTACCCGATCGATGATCGTGGGAGCGACACCCTTGGGCACCAGCAGCACGAAGATGATCAAGATCACACCCAGCACAAGGTTGTTGTTCAGAACCGTCTGCCCGCCAAGCGCAGATGTCAGGTAAAATAACGCGAATGTGGCGCCCACTGGGCCGATCAGCGTGCCGCGTCCACCCACGATTACCCAGATGATTGTCAGAGCAGCGTTGTAGAGGTTGAACACATCCGGCGTGATCCGCCCCACGCCGTTGCAGAAAAGCACACCACCGATCGCGGCGATTCCAGCGCCGATGGTGAAGATGCCCAGCTTGTAAGCGCGGATATCATAACCCAGAAGTTCGGCCCGAAGCTCATTTTCGCGGATCGCCACGCAGACGCGCCCAAACTTGGTGTTCACCAGCCAGCCCACGAAAACATAACACAGGATCAGCGCTGATATCGCCACGTAGAAGACCTGTTCAGGAAACAGGAAGGAAGAGGTGTTCCAGGGCAGGTTGATGGGCGGCGACGACACACCATTGAACCCGCCCAGAAGGGCATTGCCGATCTTGTATTCCGGTCCCGATGTGCGCCGGATCAGCGAAAAGAAGATCAGCGTCACGGTCAGGGTGATCACGCCAAGATAAACATCGGATACCCGGCCATAGAAGATGAAATACCCCAGCGCCGCCGCGAAGGCCGAGGTAACAAGCACCGACATCAGGATCGCCCATGTCGAGCCGCCAAAATTGATCGCCGAGATCGTGTAGACATAGGCTCCCAGCCCGAAGAACGCGACCTGGCCAAAGCACAGGATGCCACCATATCCCCAGATCAGCGCCAGGCTAAGGGCCAGAACCGCAAGCGCAATCGCTGTGGTCAGGTTGATGATAGTGAAAAGCTGCAGCACATTGGGAGCCACAAACATGAAGACCACACCCAGCAGAGCATAGACGAAGGTCGGTCTCATCTGGCGTAAAATGCCGCTGTTCATATTGATTTCCGGAAGAAACGGCCCGTGATCCCGCGCGGCATCAGGCGCAACAGAATGATGGCGGCCATGAGAAGCGCTATCTCACCGAAGGTGGATCCTGCAACGAACGAGAAGACGCCGTTAATCCCGCCCAAAAGAACCGAGCCAGCGGTAGTGCCCGCAAGGATCGCCGACCCACCCGAGATTACGGTAATGAAGGCCTTAGCAATATAGGTGGCGCCGATCGTGGGCAGAACGCCTGTCATCGGCGCCAGCAGTCCACCCGCAAGGCCGGACACTGCTGCGCCCAGCCCGAAGGTGATCATGTAAATCCGGCTGGTCGATACCCCCAACGCGGACGCCATCTCGGCGTTCTGCATTGTGCCGCGCGCCAGCAGGCCTAGCTTTGTGAACCGCAGGGTCAGCCAAACCCCAAAAAGCAGCACAATGGTTACTACAACGAGGAAAAGCTCGTATCCCGATGCGGAGTAATCCCCGATCCGCACCACGCCAAGAGGCGGGGAGACCGTCGTTCCGGTCGACGCCCCAAAAATCGAAGTGACGATCCCCACCAGTAGCAGCGACAGTCCCCACGTGGCAAGCAATGTGTCCACCATGCGCCCATAAAGCCAGCGTATGAGCAAACGTTCGACGATCACTCCTATAATCCCGACCACCAGCGGCGCTAGGATCAGCATGGAGACCCATATGTTGACCCCGGCATTGGTGGCCACGACGACAGTGTAGCCGCCCAGCATCAGAAATTCACCATGCGCAAGGTTGATGACCCGCATCATGCCGAAGATGATTGCCAGACCGAGGCTGATAAGCGCGAGGTTCGAGATGACATAGATCAGCTGGAACAGGACGGCGACTACAAGATCCACTTAAGGTGCTCCAAGGCAAGTGGGGCCGGCCCAAAGGCCGGACCCAATTTATGTTATTTGATTCCGGCTGCAGCCAAACCGTTTTCGAACAGGAAAGTGGACTGGTTGGGATTGGCTACCAGGTCACAGACAAGCTGCGTATCCGCAGGAGGCTGAGCCGTCTGTGCATCAACCGCCACAGCGCCAGAGGGCCCGTTGTAAGACAGCCCCGTACGCAGCGCCTCGATCACCGGATCTCGGTCGGGCGTGCCAGCCATCTTTACCGCCTCGGCCCAGAGCATCGCGCCCTCATAGGACCGCACCGCCAGTTCATTCATCACAGGGCGGCCAGCGCCAAGACGCGCATCTAAACGCGCGAGGAACTCGGTGTTGGCCGGGTTGTTCGCGCCCTCGAAGTAAGAATAAGACGCGATAATGCCATCGCCTTCCTCAGCCGAGATCAGGGTCTGCTCGTTGCCCACGCCGAAGGTGGTCGAAGCAATCGGGATCTCTTTGTTCATACCCGCCGCAGCATACTGGCGGTAGAAGGACACATGCGCGCCGCCGACCAGGGCCGAGATCACAAAGTCCGGCTTTGCCGTCTGGATCTTGTTGATGGTGGGCCCGAAGTTGGTGACATCCAGCGGGAAGAATTCTACATCCAGCGTCTCGCCGCCGTTTTCTTTCACGAAACGCTGCATCCACTGCGCGGTAATCTGACCATAGTTGTAGTCAGCCGCAACGATGTAGACCTTCTTACCCCATTTGTTCATCGCATAGGGCACGACTTTGGCTACGGTTTGCGCCGGGGTAGAGCCCGTGCAGAAGGTGTTGTAGTCACAGACACCACCCTCGTACTGGGTATTGTAGAAATAAAGGGTTTTGAAGCGCGCTAGCGTTGGGCGGATCGCCTCGCGGCTGGCCGACGTGATGCCAGCATGCACTGTATGGGCCCGGTCGCCCGCGGCGGCCTGAGTGGCGTACTGAGTGTAGAACTGTATCGTCGATTGAGCGTCATACAATTTTAGTTCGACCTCGCGACCCAGAAGACCACCGGCAGCATTAATGTCATCAATTGCCATCTTGGTGGTTTCGGCCATCGGTGCACCATAGATGTCGAGGCCTCCTGAAAGGTCGAGGATCGAAGCAAAGATGATCTTGTCGCTACCCTGCGCTCGCCCGATGATCGGGGCCGATGACAGGGCCAGTGCCGAAGATCCGGCCAGAAAACTTCTACGCGAAAAATTCATATCAATTTCTCCTGTTGGGGTTGTGACGAATGCGGATGGAACTTGAGCCGCGCGCATTAGCCCTTGGTGTCGGACGTTTTGCCGTCCGTTTTCGTGGCGCGGGTGGACCCGCTGCTGCGGTGGTCCAGTTGCGAGGTTATGCCGCGCACACCGTCCCCGATATTCATGCCCACTTCCTCGCCCAGCCGCTGTACGGCCGGAAGCTGAAGCGCCATCGACAAAACGCCATCCACAAGCTGGTTGACCGTGCTGGCGTCACCTCCGCGACCCTCGCCGCTTGAGCCACCAGAATGACCCATACCGGTAATGTGGTTGATGCGGATGCTTTCGATCTTTTCGGCGGGCTTGAGCATGCGTTCGACCACTTCTGGAAGGGTGCGGATGCGCTCTTCGTCCAGCTTCATTGCCATAAGTTCGTTGCTCTGGGCGTTCTCGGCTTCAATCACTGCAGCACGGCCCTCGGCCTCGGCCATCAGCTTGGCCTTCTGCGCCTCAGCACGATCCAGCATCGCCTTAGCCTCGGCCTCAGCCATGGCCAGCATGGTGCCCACCTCGGAGCGTACGCGAGTATCGTCCACCTCTGCCTGTTCGGTAGCGCGGATCAGCGCCAGAACCTTTTCGCGGTCGGCGGCTGCCTGTTCGCGGATGGTACGCACCTTCTCCTCGGCCTCGGCCCCGGCTGAAGTGGCAGCAATCGCCTCTGCTTCGGCATGGGCTTCCTCGACACGCTTGGCCGCAAGGCGCACGGCGTTCTCGCTCTTGGACAACGCGGTCGCCAGTTCAGCGGCAAGGCTTTGCTCGCGCAGCTCACGGTCCTTGTTGATCTCAGTCAAGCGCACTTCTCGCTCACGGGCGATGCGCGCGGCCTCGCGCCGCTTTTCGGATGTGGCTTGCTCCTCGGCGGTCTCCGCCATCGACCGGGAGCGCGCGATCTCAATCTCGCGCTGTTGGGTGATCATCGCCTCTTCTTCCTCACGACTGATGGTCAGCTTGCGCTTGGTCGCATCCAACTGGCTTTGCCGCACAGCCACCTCGGAATCAGCCTCGATCACCGCGCGTTCCTTCTTGTTAACCGCAATGATCTCAGCCAGGCGCCGCATACCCAAGGCGTTGAAGGCGTTGTTTTCGTCAAGCGCGTGGAACGGCGTCTGGTCGATCCGAGTCAGGGATACAGATTCCAGCAGGAGACCGTTCTGCGCCAGATTGTCGGCCAGAACCTCGGACACCTCTCGGGCATAACCGGCACGATTGTCCTGCAATTCGTCCATCGTATAGCGCGCGGCGACCGACAACATCGCATCGACCAACTTGCCATCGAGGGTCTCGGCCAGATCGGAAGAGCGGAAGGACTTGCCTGCCAGCGCCTGCGCAGCAGTCGCAACGCCTTCCGCAGTGGCGCGAACGCGTACATAGAACTCGGCGCCCACATCCACACGCAGACGATCCTTGGTGATGATGGATTTCGGCCCCAACCGCTCGACCTCGAGCTTCGTTGTGCGCATGTTCACTTCGGAGACCTTGTGAAGGAAGGGCAGCGCAAGGCAGCCCCCGTCTAGAACGACCTGCTGCCCACCAGCACCCGTCCGCACAAGACTGACTTCTCTCGTGGCCTTGCGGTAGTAGCGGTTTAAGAAAAGAATCACTAGGATTGCGAGGACAATCACGACGACCAAAGTTACGAACACCGTCATTCTGTAATCTCCAGTACCTTGCGCAGGCGAATGGCCTGCTGGCGCTCCAAGCAGTTTTGCACCTCTGTTTGAGATAAGAGCATTAAACGCCTGTTCAATTAATGACCGTAGGCGTTTGATAAAAAACGTCAACACTTTTGAGGAGATGTTTTGCAAGATTGGTCAGCAGGGCCCTTGGAGATCCAACTAAACCTTTTTCCACCTTTCAAAACATTGGAAACGAACGTTCAAATGCGCACGTCAGCCTTGAAAAACGTATGCTTAACAACAAAAATCGCTTAA
>RFUP01000095.1 GCA_009922885.1 Paracoccaceae bacterium | reverse complement strand
ACGCACGTCTGCCAAGTACAAAATCGACCGCCGTATGGGCGAAAACATCTGGGGCCGTCCGAAGTCGCCGCTGAACAAGCGCGAATACGGTCCGGGCCAGCACGGCCAGCGCCGCAAGAACAAGCTCTCGGACTTCGGCACCCAGCTGCGCGCCAAGCAGAAGCTCAAGGGCTACTACGGCGACATGACCGAGAAGCAGTTCCGTCGCGTCTTCGCTGAAGCCGCTCGTGTTCAGGGCGACACCGGTGAAAACCTCGTGGGCCTCCTGGAGCGCCGTCTCGACGCTGTTGTCTACCGCGCCAAGTTTGTTCCGACCGTGTTCGCTGCACGCCAGTTCGTGAACCACGGCCACGTGACCGTGAACGGCAAGCCGGTGAACATTCCGTCTTACCGCGTCAAAGAAGGCGACGTGATCGAAGTCCGCGCCAAGTCGAAGCAGCTGGCCGTCGTTCTGGAAGCCGTTGCCCTCGCAGAGCGTGACGTTCCCGATTACATCGAAGTCGACCACTCCAAGATGACCGCGACCTTCGTGCGCCAGCCGGCTCTGGCTGACGTGCCCTACCCGGTGATCATGGAACCGAACCTCGTCGTGGAATTCTACGCGAAGAACTAATCGGTTCTTCGACGGTATTCGGAAAAGGGCGCTCCTCGGGGCGCCCTTTTTCTTGGGCGGACATAGGCAAGGGGGCGCTGCCCCCTCGGCGCTTCGCGCCTCACCCCCGGGATATTTTGCAAAGAGAAATCAGGGGGTGCGGCAGGGTGGACCTTTTCCAGAGGGGCGGCGCATGGCATGAGGGCGGTAGGAACAAGGGGGCGGTTGATGGCGCGCAAGGCAGTGGAAGGTTCGCTGGAGCGGGGGTTGTTCGCCTCCCGTTGGTTGATGGCACCGATGTATATCGGTCTGGTGGTGGCGCTGGGGATGCTGATGGTCGTGTTCCTGCGCGAACTGGCCTATTACGCGCCGCAGGTTCTGGTGATGAGTGCCGACAAGGCCATTCTGGCGATCCTGACGCTGATTGACCTGACGCTGGCGGCGAACCTCCTCGTGATCGTGATCTTCTCGGGCTATGAGAATTTCGTGTCGAAATTCGATATCGGCGCGCATCCGGATCGCCCCTCCTGGATGGGGCAGGTGGATTTCGGTGGCTTGAAAATGAAGCTCATTGCTTCGATCGTGGCGATTTCCGGGATCCACCTCTTGAAGCGGTTCATGGAGATCGGGCAGAAATCGGCGGATGCGGCCTTTGGGGATCGCGAGCTTTTCTGGCTGCTGGTGATCCACATGGCTTTCGTGCTGTCGGGGCTCATGATGGCGGCGATGGATTGGCTCGTCGCACGAACGTCGAAGAAGTAAGGCTCTTCCAGAGGGCGCTTTCGGGCGCTAAGAGGCTGGAAGACTTGAAGGAGAGTGCAGATGACCCGTATACCGCCCCAGCCCGGCATCATGGATATCGCGCTCTATGTCAGCGGCGAGAGCACGGTTGCGGGCAAGGCCGAGGTGCTGAAGCTGTCGTCGAACGAGAATCCGTTCGGGTTTTCCGACAAGGCGCGCGAGGCTTTTGCGCGGTCGGTTGCCAATCTGCATCGCTATCCTTCCACGGATCATGGCGGTTTGCGCCGTGCGATTGGCGAAGTTTACGGGCTTGATCCGGATCGCGTGATTTGTGGCGTGGGCTCGGATGAGGTCTTGCAGTTTGTCACGCAATGCTATGCGGGGCCTGGCGACGAGGTGATTACCACCGAGCACGGGTTCTCGATGTATCCGATCCTTGCGCGGGCGGCCGGCGCTGTTCCCGTGACGGTGAAAGAGCGCGAGCGAGTGGTGGATGTGGATGCGATCCTCGCCGCCGTGACGCCGCGCACCAAGATCGTCTTCATTGCCAATCCGGCCAATCCCACGGGCACGATGCTGCCGGAAGCCGACCTCTGGCGGCTTTGTGAAGGGCTGCCCGAGCATGTGATCTTCGTGCATGACGGGGCCTATACCGAGTTTGCGGACGGGTTCGATGGTGGCGTGTCACTGGTCGAGACCTTCCCGAATGTGGTGATGACGCGGACCTTCTCGAAGATTTACGGGCTGGGTGGCCTCCGCATTGGCTGGGGTTATGCACAGCGCGAGATCATCGATGTGCTCAACCGTGTGCGCCAGCCGTTCAACCTTTCGGAAACGCAATTGGTTGCCGCCGAGGCCGCCGTGCGGGATCAGGATTTCGTTTCGCGGTGCCAGACCGAAAATGCCAAATGGCGCGCGTGGCTTACGGATACTCTGCGCCAGATGGGTGTGGGCTGCGACGAGAGCCATGCGAATTTCGTGCTGGCGCGTTTTGCCAGTGCCGATGAGGCGGGCGCGGTGGATGCGGCCTTGAAGGCCGATGGCATCATCGTGCGCCGCGTGGCGGGATACGGCATTCCCGAGGCGCTTCGCATCACCGTGGGGGACGAGGCGGCGTGCCGCCGTGTGGCCCATGTGATCCGCGGTTTTCTGGGGGAGCAGTGATGGCACAGATCTATGAGCGGGTGGCGCTGATCGGTCTTGGCTTGATCGCAGGCTCGATGGCGCTGGCGATCCGCCGCAACGGTTTGGCAGGGGAAGTGACGGGTTATGCCCGCACCGAGGCCACACGCGAAACCGCCCGCCGCATCGCTCTGGTGGACCGCGTATGCGACACTGCTGTTGAGGCGGTGAAGGGGGCTGACTTGGTGGTGCTCTGCGTGCCGCCGGGGGCGATGGGGGCTGTGGCGCGCGATATCGGGCCGCATCTGAAGCCCGGCGCGACGGTGACGGATGTGGGCTCGGTCAAGCAGGCGGTGATTTCGGCGGTTGGCCCGCACCTTGGGCCGGAGATCCATTTCGTGCCGGGGCACCCTTTGGCAGGCACCGAGCATTCGGGGCCGGAATCGGGTTTTGCCACGCTTTTTGTCAATCGCTGGTGCATTCTCACACCCGAAGCGCATACCGAGCGCGCGGCGGTGGAGAATTTGACGGCGCTCTGGCAGGGGATGGGCGCGAATGTGGACGAGATGGATGCCGAGCATCATGATCTCGTTCTGGCCGTCACCTCGCATACCCCGCACTTGATCGCATACACGATGGTGGGCGTGGCCGACGATTTGCGCCGTGTCACCGACAGTGAAGTCATTAAGTATTCCGCCTCCGGTTTCCGCGACTTTACGCGGA
Source organism: Paracoccaceae bacterium (assembly GCA_009922885.1). Classification (GTDB taxonomy): domain Bacteria; phylum Pseudomonadota; class Alphaproteobacteria; order Rhodobacterales; family Rhodobacteraceae; genus UBA9554. The sequence continues at coordinate 4,779 of RFUP01000095.1, read as the reverse complement.
TTGCCGCCTCCGACCCGACGATGTGGCGCGATGTGTTCTTGACGAACAAGGATGCAACGCTTGAAGTTCTCGGACGATTCACCGAGGAGTTGTTCGCGTTACAGCGGGCGATCCGGCAGGGAGATGGCGAGTTGTTGTTTGATTATTTCACCCGGACCCGTGCTATCCGGCGCGGTATCATCGAGGCGGGCCAGGATACGGCTGCGCCAGATTTCGGGCGTGTCGGTCCGAAGTCATGACGCGGGCGCTTTGGGCGCTTCTCCTTCTGTGCACCTCGGCCGCTTGGGCTGATGCGCCGCGCCAGTCGCTGAGGCCTGTTGCGCGGCCTGCCGGGGTGATGGTGGTGGCTGCACCCCCACCCGTTTCTGCTCCGGCCATCGAAAGTGCGCTGCACGAGGCCTTGCGCCCCCAGAGCCGCCCGGAAAATCTGGCAACCCGGCTGGCCAAAGCGCCTGAGGGGGCAGACCCGAAACCCGCCAAGCGGCTGGCCAAGGCGGGCGGGGCGATCTGTGGCGTCGCCGATATCCAGGGTGAGGAAGTGGGCCGTGTTCTAGGGAGTGGCGGCTGCGGTATTTCCGATGCGGTGAAAGTGCGGGCGGTTTCGGGCGTGTGGCTGTCGACGCCGGCCACGATCGACTGCACCACAGCGAAAGCCCTGAAACGCTGGGTGGACCGGAGCTTGGTGCCGGAGGTTGGGCGGCGCGGTTGTGGCGTGAGCGAGTTGCGCGTGGCGGCCTCTTACGCCTGCCGGACTCGCAACAGTCAGAAGGGGGCGCGACTGTCTGAACATGCGAAGGGCCATGCCATCGACATCTCGGGCTTTACCTACAAGGACGGCTCGCAGATCACGGTTTTGAAGAACTGGGGCGGCGGGCGTGACGGGAAGATCCTGAAGAATGTCCATCGTGGGGCTTGCGGGCCTTTCGGCACGGTGCTGGGGCCGAATTCCGACAAGTTCCACCGTGACCATTTCCACTTCGACACTGCCCGCTATCGTGGCGGGCCTTATTGCAAATGAGTAAGGCGGCGCGCGGGGCATTGGCGCATCTGGCCGTGTCGGGCGCGGAACTCGCTGTGCGCGTCACGCCGAAAGCGAGCCGTGCGCGCATCGTGGCGGATGAAGGTGAGATCCGCGTTTACGTCACCGAAGCCCCGGAGGATGGCAAGGCCACGGAAGCAGTGCGCAAAGCACTGGCCAAGGCTTTGGGCGTGGCGCCTTCTGAGTTGGAGCTGACATCCGGCGCTACCTCGCGCGACAAGCGCTTCCGCCTGCGCTAGAGCATTTCGAGAAAAAGTTGATAGACTTTTTCGGCTAAGAAATGCGTCAATCCATAAGCTTAAAGCGTTTGTGCCGTTTCAACATAAAAGCGAAACGCATTAAGGCTTCCGCCCGAGCGTATACACCCCTTCCGGCAGGTTCAGCGCTGCGGCCAACTCGCGGGCCTGCTGGTGCGAAAAGGTGATGCGCTGCACTTCCTCGGTGCGCGGGTCGAGTTGCTCGACCGTAATGCAATCCTCGAAAATATTGATGGTCACGTCTTCTTTGAGATGCGGGCTGCCCTCATCTACCAGCGTGACAACAGTGGCGTCGAATTCGTGCTCGATGGTGAACATACCGTTATGAAAGGCGATGGCGCGCAACATGGCAAGAACAATCCCGTGTGAGGGGGGCTGGAGCGCGGGGGGGAAGGTGTTAGATATGGGCAAACAGCGCAGGAATGGTGCGATGCGAGTGACTTTGGCGGCAATGGCGATGATGGCGGCGCTGGCGGGATGCGTCAGCATGGAGGAGCCTGTGGCGCGGCCCCAGCCGCAACCTGCCGCCGTGCAAACGCCCTCGCTGCCACCTTCAGCGAGCCAAGCCGCGCGAAATTTCGTTGAAGTGGTGCGCATAGTGGAGCCTGTTGCGGAAACCGAGTGCCGCCTCCGCGCCCCCCGCGCCAATTGCGACTTCCGCATCGTGGTGGATGACCGCCCCGGCCAGCCGCCGAACGCTTTCCAGACCCTCGATGATACCGGTCGCCCGATTATCGCGTTCACGCTGCCGCTCATCGCCGAAGCCCGCAACGTGCATGAGCTGGCCTTCGTCATGGGGCATGAGGCCTCGCATCACATCGAAGGCCATATCCCGCGCCAGCAGGCCAATGCCACGGCGGGTGCCGTGATTTTCGCAGGCCTTGCCACGCTCACGGGCGGGGATGCCAACGCCATTCGCACGGCGCAAGAACTCGGCGCATCCATCGGCGCGCGGAGCTACTCCAAGGATTTCGAACTGGAAGCCGATGCTCTTGGCACCGTCATTACCAAGCGCGCGGGCTATGATCCGGTGCGGGGCGCAGAATTCTTTACCCGCATTCCAGACCCCGGAAACCGCTTCCTTGGCACCCACCCGCCGAATGCGCAGCGCATCGAGATCGTGCGGCGCACGGCTGCCGGAATCTGAACGCGTTTGATCCGTATCAATGTGGAGGCCCCGCTTGGAGCCTAGCCTGACCCTATGTTTTGGGAGAGGCGCGATGGTTTCTGTACTGGGTAATCCGATTCGTCACATCTGGCTGGTGCGCCGGATGGCCGATGTTGCGGGGATCGATCTCGCCGAAAAACAAGCACGCGGCGCGCTGTCTCAAGAAGACTGGGCCGCGATGGTCACGCGCTGCCGCGGCTGCGCCAATCCCGGCGATTGCGAACGGCACTTGGATCGGGGCGATTTCCTCGCCCCTCCGGACTGGTGCGAAAACCGCGCGGCATTCGATGCGCAATCCGAGAAGATGGAGGCTTGAGATGGGCGAAGTTCTTCCTCTGACGCCGCCCGATGCCGCTTTCTGGCGGACCCGGTCCATGGCGCGCAATATGGATCTCAATCTGGGAGAAGCGGTGATGACCGAACGTCTCTCGGTTGACACTTACGCGGCCCTCGTGACCCGCTGCCGGAAATGTGCGGAGAGTGGTGCTTGCGACGTGTGGTTGGCTGAGGCATCGCCACCTCGGGAAATCCCGAGTTATTGCCGCAACGCCCATGTGTTCCAAGCCCTCAAGGCTGCACAAAAAAAGGAGACTTGAGGATGGGACTATTCGACAGCATGGCGCGTCGCCTTGGCCTGATGGACCAGATGGCTGAGAAACTTGGCGCGGATGTCAAAGGGCAGGGGCCGCAGGTCTACCGCGAAGCAGTGGTGCGCTGCGCCCAATGCGTCCACCCGACAGAATGCAAAAGCTATCTCGCGCAAGAAGCCGGGCTGAAAGAAGCACCGGACTATTGCCGTAACAAGGCCCTTCTAGAGGGCCTTGCTGCCGAGAAATAGGGATCAGAGTGCCTTGTGTGCCCCGTCGCAGAGCGGGGCCTTAGCGCTGGCCTTGCAGCCGCAGAACCACACCTTGCCATCTTTCTCGGCGGTGTATTTGGTGGGCGTGATGTCGGTGCCCTTATGGCTGCCATCACAGAAGGGCTGCTTTTGCGAGCGCCCGCACGCACACCAGAAATAGGTCTTCCCGGCCTCGATCTCGGTCGGGTAGGGGGCTTTCTGGGCTATGATTGGCGCGTCGGACATGGGTTGGCTCCTTTGGCTTGGCTTGCCAGAGAAAGAAAGCGCAAATCCAGACGAAAGCAAGGGCTCAGACGAGCCGCCCCCATAGGTCGTATTCGCCCGCTTCCTCCACTTCGACCGCCACGATATCGCCGGGGTTCAGCCCCTCATGGCCTTCGTCGATAAAGAGGTTGCCGTCGATTTCGGGCGCGTCGGCCATGGTGCGGCAGGTGGCGGCGTCTTCATCCACTTCGTCGACGATGACTTGCAGCGTCCGCCCCACTTTGGCTTCGAGTTTCGCTTCCGAAATGGCTTGCGCCTTTTCCATGAAGCGGTCCCAACGCTCTTGCTTCACCTCGTCCGGTACATGATCCGGCAGATCGTTCGAGCGGGCACCCGCCACGTTCTCGTATTGGAAGCAACCCACGCGATCCAGTTGCGCCTCGTCGAGCCAGTCGAGCAGCGTCTGGAACTCGTCTTCCGTCTCGCCGGGGTAGCCCACGATGAAGGTGGAGCGGAGCGTGATATCAGGGCAATCGCGCCGCCACGCGGCAATCTCATCCAAGGTGCGCGAGGCCGCAGCCGGGCGCGCCATGCGCTTCAGCACCTCGGGATGGGCGTGCTGGAAGGGGATGTCGAGGTAAGGCAAGATGCCACCTTCGGCCATCATCGGGATCAACTCGCGCACATGCGGGTAGGGATAGACGTAATGCATCCGCACCCAAGCGCCGAGGCTTCCAAGGTCTTTCGCCAGCTCAAGGATGGGGAATTTCGAGGGTCGATCCGCCCAGTCGGTGCCATAAGCCGAGGTATCCTGCGAGATGATCAGAAGTTCCCGCACGCCGTTTTCCACGAGCTTTTCCGCTTCCCGCATCACCGCTTTATGCGGGCGCGAGGCAAGCTTGCCGCGCATGTCCGGGATGATGCAAAACTTGCACTTATGGTTGCAACCCTCAGAAATCTTTAGATAACTGTAATGCCGCGGTGTGAGTTTGATGCCTTGGGGCGGCAACAGATCGATGAAGGGATCTGGATCGGGCGGCACCGCGCCATGCACCGCGTCGAGCACCTGCTCGTATTGATGCGGGCCCGTCACCGCGAGCACTTTCGGGTGCACGCCTGTGATATACTCAGGCTCTGCCCCCAAGCACCCCGTCACGATCACCTTGCCGTTTTCCTGCAACGCTTCGCCAATGGCTTCAAGGCTTTCGGCCTTGGCACTGTCGAGGAAGCCGCAGGTGTTCACGATCACCGC
>RFUP01000094.1 GCA_009922885.1 Paracoccaceae bacterium | reverse complement strand
GATATAGGCGATTTCGACTTTGCCGTCGCCGTCGAGATCAGCCGCACCAATGGGGGCAAGCCAGCGATGCGTCTGGCCGATATGGGGTGTTTGCGCGATCTGGCCTTCCGGCCCCCACACGGCCAACCGCCCGCCCTTGGCCAGGGAGGTTTCCACGACGATCACTTCCGGCGCACCATCGCCGTCGAGGTCGGCCAGCCGGGGGGTGAGGTCTTCGAACACAAGCGTTTCCGGCAGTCGGAAAAGCCGCCGCGTGCCGTCGCTTAGGGCCAAGGTCAGCGCCCCCCATTCCAGCGCATCGCCAAGGATCGCGTGATCATAGCGCGGCGTGGGTTCGCTGAATTCGGCAGAGAGGATCGTCTGGGCAGAAGCGCCCTGCCCGGCCAGCCAAAAGCTCAAGGCCAGCCCCGCGCCGCGAGCGGAAGCGCGCCAGAGGCGGGCCAGCTGTCGCGGCGCGCGCGCGCGCATCAGATCTGTTTTTCGGGCATATGCACGACAAGGCCGTCGAGCGCGTCGGTTACTTTGATCTGGCAGGTAAGGCGCGAACGCTCCGTGTCCGGCTGCCATGCGAAGTCGAGCATATCGGCTTCCATGTCATCCTTGGCGGGCAGCTTCGACACCCATGCCGGATCCACATAGACGTGGCAGGTCGAGCAGGCGCAGGCACCGCCGCAATCGGCTTCGATTCCGGGAACGTTATTGTCCCGCGCGCCTTCCATCACGGAAAGGCCGTTTGCCACTTCCACGACGTGTTGGGTGCCATTGTGCTCGACATAGGTGATTTTTGCCATCGGTCCGGTTCCTCAAAAACTCGCGCTTCTACCTAGCGAAGCCCCCTGCCCGCTTCCAGAGTAATTTTCCGCCTTTTGCGTCACAGGATTGCGAGTCAGATTAATGTTCCTGTATTGTTCCTATTATGCGCCCTTTGAACCAATTCGTGTTGCCCCACCCAGACGACTGGCCCCGCCCGCCTTCGGCGGTTCCGGCGGGTTACCTCGATTATCCGCCGAATGGCGCGCGGGTGACGGTGGCGGGCCTTGTGATCCTGCGCCAGCGCCCCGGCACTGCGAAGGGGGTGATCTTTGTCACGCTCGAAGATGAAACCGGCGTGGTGAACGTGATCATCTGGAAAAAGCTCTACGAGGCGCAGCGGCGCACGGTGATCGCCTCGCGGATGATGCGGGTAACAGGGCGGGTGCAGCGGGAAGGCGGGGTCACGCATGTGATCGCGGAAAGCGTGGAGGATATCTCGGCGCTGCTCGACGAGCTTCTGGCCGAGGATCGGGGCGACTTCTGAGCAACGCTTTTGCGCGGCCCGCGCCCTACCCCTTGCAAGGCGCTTTCCCATAACTCTGGAGTGCGCTAGGGTTTCCGAAACGCCCAGAAGAGGCTTTGAGCAGATGACCCGAACCCCGCCGCTTGCTTTGCGAGTTGCCGCGCTTGTCGCGGTTTTTGGCGTGGCCGGATGCCAGACGCTTGGCCCCTATGGCGGCGAGGTTTCGCGCCAGTATCAGGAAGCCCCACCCGGTGCCTCGCCCGGCTCCTGCTGGGGTAAGCACGCGACGCCCGCCATCATCGAAACCGTGACCGAACAGATCCTGCTGCAACCCGCCGAAGTGACCACCGACGGGCGGGTGCTGAACCCCGCGATCTACAAGACCGAAACCCGCCAGCAGATCATGCGCGAACGGCGCGAGACGTGGTTCGAAACCCCCTGCGAGCGCGAAGCGACGCCCGAGTTCATTGCTTCGGTCCAGCGCGCCTTGGCGGCGCGGGGGCTATACAACGGGCCGATCACAGGCGAGATGGACGGCAGAACACGCGCGGCGGTGCGGGCCTATCAGGCACCGGAGGGGCTTGATTCAGGGATTCTCTCGCTCGCAGCCGCTCGAAAGCTAGGCCTTTCCGCCATACCGCGCGGCAGCAACTAACACCATTTCTTCCACAAGTTGCGAAATACTAGGTCATTGTTCTTAAATGGAGAACAGTCTGCCAGCAAAACATATCCTCTCGGATGTTTATGACAAAAAAGTGTTAACAACTAATCCTTTTGTGTCATTTTGAGGGCAGCGCTGCTTTTCTAAAGGACATTCCCAATGATCGCCATTCTCTCTTTACTGGGTCTCGCTTTCACAGGCTCGCTGTTCGTCGGCACAGTAGATGACGATCACATCACAGGCACGGATGACGCCGACCGTGTGGATGGGGATGCGGGTAACGACACCATCCTTGGCCTTGATGGCGATGATACCCTCTTCGGCAATGATGGCGATGACAGCCTTCGGGGCAACTGGGGGGATGACGATCTGCGCGGCGGCCTCGGCAATGACTACCTGCAAGGCGATCAGGGCAATGACTCGATCCGCGGCTTCGATGGTGATGACTGGCTCGAAGGCAACAAGGGCGATGACACGCTGCGCGGCAACATGGGGAATGACTTCCTCAGCGGTGGCGAGGGCATGGACAGCATCCTAGGCGACATGGGCAATGACACCATCCATGGCGGGCGCGATGCGGATTACCTTGAAGGCGGAGAAGGCGATGACGAGATCTACGGCGCGCGCGGCTTCGACACGATCATGGGCGGTCAGGGCAATGACATGATCACAGGTGGTTTCGGCGATGATTACATTGACGCCCGTGGGGCCGAAGGCGCACCGGACCTCGGCTATCCCCTCCTCTTCGAGGGCGATGCGACCCCCGATGACGACAAGGACACCGTTTGGGGCGGTCAGGGGACGGATACCATCCTCACCGGAGACGACGCGGACGAGATCTACGCGAGCTTCGACGCCGACTATATCGATGCGGGCTATGACGCCGACATCATCGACGGTGGCGAGGGCAATGACACGATTATCGGCGGCGAAGGCAGCGATTATATCTGGGGCCGCGATGGCGACGATGTGATCTATGCAGGTCTTGGCCCCGAAGACGGCACGGCGCTCTTCGATATCCCCGATGCGGGCGAGCCGCCACTTGGGGGTGATTTCGTGCCCGAGAACGGCATGGATACGGTTTATGCCGGAACCGGAAATGACACCGTGTATGGCGCGGATGACGACGACTCGATCAGCGGCCAAGACGGTGACGACTATCTCGACGGCGGTATTGACGATGACTGGATGGATGGCGGCGCGGGCCTCGACACGCTCATGGGCGGGGCTGGCAACGACTTCCTGAAGGGCGGCAATGACGAAGACGGCGATATGCTGATGGGCGGCGCAGGCGCGGATGATTTCGCGGTCTTCTCAGACGCCACAGGCCCCGCAACCTTCCAGGACTTCTCGCCGGAAGAGGACGGGATCGTGGTGCTTTACACGGGCGCGCTGCCAGCTTTCGCCGACATCACCCTCACCGATGGTGCGGGGGGCGTGGAAGTCAGCATGGGCGGCACCGTGATCGCGCTGATCGAAGGCCAGACGGCAGCAGCGCTCAGCGAAGGAATGTTCAGCTTCCTCGACGCCGCAAATCTCGGCGCGCTGGCCGACGCGACGATCCACGGCTGATCTTGCACAACGAAATGCGAAAGGGCGCCCCGGGAGGCGCCCTTTTTATTGGCCTTTGCGTTGGCCTTATTCGATCGGCAGCGCCACGAAGCGCGGCTCGCCTGCGCGGCGCACGAGGAGGAGGAGCGATTTGCGGCCTGCATCCTTCGCCTCTTCGATCTGGGCTTCCAGATCCCCGGGCATCGCAACGGGCTGCTGGCCCGCTTCGGCAATCAGATCGCCTTCACGAAGGCCCTTCTCATAGGCTGCCGAGGTTTCGTCGACCGTGATCACCGCCACGCCTTCGGCGTCATCCGCCAGCTTGAGTGACGCGCGCAATTCATCCGTCAGGGCCGAGAGCGACATACCAAGAACGGTCGCGGTTTCCGGTTCGGCTTCTTCCATCGGCTGCGCGGTTTGCACCACGCTTTCCGCGTCCTCGCGGCGGCCAAGGGTGATCTTCAGTGTCTGGGTTTTGCCTTCGCGGAACACCACCATGCGCACTTCCTTGCCCACATCGGAGTTGCCAACCATCCGCACCAGCGCGCGGGTATCAGCCACATCAACACCATCGAAGGACAGGATCACGTCGCCCTGAAGGATGCCGCCATCCTTGGCGGGGCCATCGGGCACATCGGTGACAAGCGCGCCTGCGGTTTTCTCAAGGCCCATCGATTCCGCGATGTCGTCGGAGACGTCCTGAATGCGCACACCCAGCCAGCCACGGCGGGTTTCGCCATATTGCTTGAGTTGGTCGACCACTTTCGACACCACATTGGAGGCCATCGAGAAGCCGATGCCGATCGAACCGCCGTTGGGCGAGAGGATCGCCGTGTTTACGCCGATCACATCGCCATCGAGGTTGAAGAGCGGGCCGCCCGAGTTACCCCGGTTGATGGCGGCGTCGGTCTGGATGTAGTCGTCATAGGAACCGGACAGCGCGCGGTTACGGGCCGAGACGATTCCTGCCGAAACCGAGAAGCCTTGGCCAAGCGGGTTCCCCATCGCGACAACCCAGTCGCCCACGCGCATATTGTCCGAGTTGCCGAAATTGACGAAAGGCAAGGGCTTGCCCGCATCGACTTTCAAGAGCGCAATATCGGTATTCGCATCGCGGCCAATGAGTTTCGCGGGCAATTCTTCGCCCGAGAAGAACTCGATAACAATCTCGTCGGCGTTCTCGATCACGTGGTTATTGGTGACGATAAAGCCGTCTTCGGAAATCACGAAACCCGACCCCAGCGCGGAAGTTTTGCGCGGACGGTTGCCCTCGCCGTTGCGGTTCTGGAATTCCTTGAAGAATTCCTCGAAGGGGCTGCCTTCGGGCACGATCGGGTTCGGGCCGGCGCCGGCAGCGACAACCGTCGTGGTGGTAATATTCACCACAGACGGGCTGATCTTGTCGGCAAGGTCGGCAAAGCTGTCGGGGCGTGCCCAAGCGCTGACGGCCTGCGCCAGCATCAAAATTCCGGCCACCAAGGTCACAAACAGCGCCTTGAGCGCCATCGGCTGCTGGTTTGGAACAGAAAGTGCCTGTGCTTTCACTTGCACCACTCCTTCTCGTTAAGTGCGGGCAGATATGGGCCCAATAGGAACAACTCTCTATTTAAGTGTTCCGAACCGCAACTCAAACCCATGTTGCAAACTCTCAAGAGGCCGTGACCCCAAATTGAAGCGCCGTGATCAGCGCCCGCCGACGAGCCAGAGAAGCACTGCACCAATCACGGCCACGCCAAGCCCCATCCAGCGACGCGCCTCGGGCGGCATCTCGCGCAGCGCTTCGAGAAGGCGCTCCAGATAGGAAGGGGCCAGCGCCCAGGCCAGCCCCTCCACAATCATCAAAAGCGCAAGGCCCTTGAGCAGTGCGATGATCACTGCGAGGCCTTGTCGGACTTCAGGTAATCGAAGAACTCGCTATCGGGTGTCATCACCATCGACGAATTCTCGCCCGTCAGTGCCGCCTCATAGGCTTGCAGCGAACGGTAGAACGCGAAGAACTCAGGGTCTGCTCCGAAGGCTTCCGCGAAAATCGCGTTCCGCTGGGCATCCGCCTGACCACGCACGATCTGGGCTTCCTTCTCGGCTTCCGAGAGGGTTTCCACAACCGTACGATCCGCCAACGCGCGCACCCGCTGCGCCGCTTCGTTACCGCGCGCGATCTCGTCCGCCGCTTCGCGTTCACGCTCGGCACGCATACGGGCGAAGGTGGCATCGAGGTTCTGCGAGGGCAGGTTCGTCTGCTTCAAGCGTACGTCGATCACCTCAAGACCAAGCGAGCGTGCCGAGGCACGGGCCTGATCGCGGATACGGTTCATGAGCCCACGGCGATCTTCCGAGAGGATCGTGTCCGACGTGACCTGATCGGCACCCAGAACCTCACGGATCTGCGCATTGAGGATCGACGACAGGCGATCTTCGGCCAACCGCTCGCCACCGGCACCCACCGCTTGGCGGAACTGCACCACATCGGCAATCCGGTAGCGCGCGAAGGCGTCCACCACGAGGCGGCGATCATCCGACGGTGTAACTTCGATGGTTTCGGTGTCGAGGCTCAGGATCCGGTCGTCATATTTCACCACTTCCTGAATGAAGGGGATCTTGAACGCGAGGCCCGGTTCTTCCTGCACAGCCTTGATCTGGCCGAACTGGAGCACCAGCGCCTTCTCGCGCTCGTCCACCACGAAAACCGACGAAAGCACCAGCGCCACACCGGCCGCGATTGCGGGCAAAAGGAATGTCGTTGCTTTCATCTCAGTTTCCTCCCGTCGTCGAGCGGCGCAATTCGTTCAGCGGCAGATAGGGCACCACACCCGACCCGCCTTCACCACCCACGATGGACTGGTCGAGGATGGTCTTGTCGACCGCGCCCAGCACCTTTTCCATGGTTTCGATGTAGAGGCGCTTCCGCGTCACTTCGGGGGCTTTCACATATTCCTCCCGCACGGCCGAGAAGCGGCTCGCCTCACCGATGGCGTCGTTCACGGTCTGGGCGCGGTAGGCTTCCGCCTGCTCCATCACCTGCGCGGCCTTACCACGCGCTTCCGCCAACACGCGGTTCGCATAGGCATCGGCTTGGCGTTCCAAGCGGTCACGCTCCTGCTCGGCGGCCTGCACTTCGCGGAAACTGTCGATCACTTCGCGCGGCGGGTCGGCCTTTTCGAGGTTCACACGAACGATGCTGATGCCTGCATCATATTCATCAAGCACCGCTTGGATGTTCTGCATGGCAGTATCGGCGATCACGCCACGATCCCGGTTGAGGATCGGCGCGAGGTTCGACGCGGCGATGATCTCGCGCATCACCGCCTCGGAGGCCGCCTGAACGGTTTGCTGCGCATCGCGGATGTTGAAGAGATACTTGCCCGCATCATTGATGTTCCAGACCACCTGGAAATCGATGTCGACGATATTGGCATCGGTGGTAAGCATCAGCCCCGCACCCGCACCGCCACCGATGGTTTCTGTCCGCTCGGAGGTCACGTTGATCACTTCGGCAGTGACCAGAGGCCAAGGCGCAAAATTCAGGCCGGGATTTCCGGTGGCCGTGTACTTGCCAAGGAACAACTCGACCGACTGCTCTTCCGGGCGCACCGTATAGAAGCTTGAAAACGCCCAGAGCGCCACCAGCGCCAGCGCACCGATCCCAATTGTGCCGCGCGTCAGCTTCGGGCCTTCGCCGCCGCCATTGCCGCCGCCCCCAGTGCCACGGCCATTGTTGCCGCCACGCCCGCCCATGAGAACGCGCAGCTGCTCCTGACCTTTCCGCATCAATTCGTCGATCTCCGGGATCTGCGGCCCGTCATCTTGGGGGCGTCGCCCGCCATTGCGGGGGCGGTCGTCATCTCCACCCCGGTTACCACCGCCGCCGCCCCAGGGGCCGCCCGTGTTTCCAGCCATCAGCCTCTACCCTCTTCTTAATAATTTCTCTCAGGCTTTCGCCTCAAACTGTGCATCGCGCGGCAAATTTCAAGCCGTGCGCACAGGTTTTGCCATCGTCACCAGTTCTTCCGCCATCGTCGGGTGCACCGCGCAGGTGGCGTCGAACTGTTCTTTCGTGGCTCCCATCTTCACCGCGATGCCCGCAAGCTGGATCATCTCGCCCGCCCCCGGCGCAACGATATGACACCCCAGAACGCGGCGCGTCTCGGCGCAGACGATGAGCTTCATCAACACCCGCGCCTGTCGCCCAATAAACGACGTGCGCATCGGCCGGAAAGAGGTCGCATAAACCTCGACCGGCCCCTTTTCGCGGGCCGCTTCCTCGCTGAGGCCCACTGTGCCCAGTTCCGGCTGCGTGAAAACGGCCGTCGGGATCAGATCATGATCGGGCTTCGTCGGCTTACCTTTGAACACGGTTTCGACAAAGGCCATCCCCTCGCGGATCGCCACGGGCGTCAGGTTCACGCGGTCGGTCACATCGCCCACGGCGCAGACTGAAGGCACAGCCGTCTGGCCATAGTCATCCACAGCCACCG
>RFUP01000093.1 GCA_009922885.1 Paracoccaceae bacterium | reverse complement strand
CCCCGCTGGCCCGGTTCACGTATGTTTCCGAGGCGGAGTTCCGATTTGCTGCCCCGGTGCCCAGTATTGAATGCCTGATTTACCGGCATGCAATAACCGCGATTCGTTTCCACGGTTCCGATACTGCACTGGTCGCGAGGTTCGATTAATGCGAGCCACTGTCACTTTGTTCTGGGCCGGACTGGCGGTGCTGATCCATGAGCGGCATCGAGCGAGCGCGGTGTTGCCGCAGGGCTGGCGGAATGCGGCAATGCATCCGGTGGGGTTCAAGCTCGATGGTTCGGCGGGTTTGCGCATGGCAAGTCTGTTGGGCCTCGGAAACGGGTATTTCGAAGCGCGTTCGGGAGAGGACACGCTGGAGTTGGAGATTTTGCGGCTGGACGCAGAGCAACTGGTATATCGGATTGGTAGCGCCGAACGGGTGTGCCGGTATGTGTATGCGGGCGATGTCGTGCATCTGACGGCACCTGATGGGCGGTGCTGGTTCCGAGATGCGAGCCTTGATCCGCCGGAGCGGGCTGACACGGGATCAGATCGTGTGATCGCCCCCATGGACGGGGCGATTGTGGCGGTGAAGGTTGTGGTGGGCGATGTGGTGGTGAAAGGCCAGACGATCGCAGTTCTGGAAGCGATGAAGATGGAGCATCAACTGGTCGCGGCGACAGCTGGACGGGTGGTGGAACTGGTGGCGAGCCAAGGCGCGCAGGTGAAAATCCGGCAGGTATTGGCGCGGATCGAGGCGGAGGAACGGGGATGAAACTATGGCATTGCAAAGGCGCGCGGTCGTTCCGGCCTTTGTGGGCTTTTGAAGAGATTGGGCTTGACTATGAATTGGAAGTGCTGCCCTTCCCGCCTCGGGCCCATCGCAAGGATTACTTCCAGATCAATCTGTTAGGAACCGTTCCTTATTTTGAGGATGGCGCTACGGGGATGACCGAGAGCGCGGCGGTTTGCCAGTATCTGGCGGATCGCTACGCGCCGGAACTGGGGTTGCGGCCTGGGGACGCGGAGTATGGAGCTTACCTCAATTGGCTGCACCAGTCGGATGCGACGCTGACTTTTCCGCAGGCGTTGATGCTGCGCTATGGGGTATTCGAGCCGGATGAGAGGAAGCAGCCGCAGGTGGCCGCCGATTATCGAGCTTGGTATCTCGGGCGTTTGAAGTGGCTTGATGCACATCTGCTGGAGCAGGAGTGGCTGGTGGCGGATCGGTTCACCATGGCGGATCTTGCCGTGGGCTATGCGCTTTATTTGGGCGAGATGACGGGTGCTGCCACGGATTACACGCCGCAAACGCAAGCCTATTTGCAGCGTTTGAAAGCGCGGGACGGGTTCCGGCGGGCTTTGGCGAAAGAGCGGGCGTGAGTTAGCGCCCGATTGCGTAGGCCTGCATGAGGCGCGGGGTGGCGGCGGCTTTGAGAAGGCCGTCGGGCATGCGGGCGGCGGCGGTGAGGCGGCCGACGGTCCATGGTTCGGCCTCGGTGATGCGGTGGCCACGCGCGCGGAGGCTATCGAGCACCCCTGCCCCGAAGCTGGTTTCAGCCATGATCATGCCGGGTTCACGGGAGCGGGGATAGAAGCTCGACGGGAAATGCGTGGAGTGGAAAAGCGGCGCATCGATGGCTTCTTGCAGGTTCAGGCCGTGGTGGACGTGGCGGAGGAAGAAGGCCAGTTGCCACTGGTCTTGCTGATCGCCGCCCGGTGTGCCGAAGACGAGGCGGGGTTGGCCTTCGTAGAGTGCAAGCGAAGGTGTGAGCGTCGTGCGCGGGCGTTTGCCGGGTTCGAGCGAGGTGGGCAAGCCCGGTTCGAGCCAGAACATCTGGGCGCGGCTGTTGAGGCAGAAGCCCAAGCCGGGGATCGTGGGCGAGGATTGGAGCCAGCCGCCGGAGGGGGTGACGGAGACCATGTTGCCCTCATGATCGATCACGTCGATGTGGACGGTATCGCCGCGCTTCTCGGAAAGATGCGCCATGGTGGGTTCGTAGACGGCTTGATCGGTGGCGCTGAGGCGGTTCAGGAGGTCTAGGGTTTGGGCGCGTTGTGTGCTGAAACCGTCGATGACGCCGGGGCGAAGATCGAGGCTGGCTTTGGCGGTGATGAGGGTGCGGCGCTCGGTGTTGTAGGCATCAGAGAGCAGGGTTTCGAGCGGGATTTGGGCAAAGTCGGGATCGCCGTAGTAGACTTCGCGGTCGGCGAAAGCGAGTTTCATGGCTTCGACGATGTGATGGGTGAAGTAGGCTCCGTTTGGCTCCATTGACGAAAGATCGATGGTTTTGAGGAGCGCGAGGGTTTGCAGGAAAACGGGGCCTTGGGTCCATGGGCCTGCTTTGGCGACGGTCCAGTCGTGGTAATCGTAGGTTACGGGGCGTTCGATATGGGCCGAGTAACCTGCGAGATCATCGGTTGTGAGGACCGCTTTGTGGCGGTTGCCTGAGGCATCCATGACTTCGGCTTTGTCGAGATAATTGCCGATCTTTTCGGCGATGAAACCGCGGTAGAAGGCATCGCGGGCGGCGTCGATCTGGGCTTCGCGGCCTTGTTTGGCCTCCGATTCCGCGAGGATGCGCCGCCAAGTTTCGGCGAGGACTGGATTGGTGACGTTCGACCATGGCGCGGGGGCGGTGCCTTGCGGCGCCCATGTGGCATAGGAGGTGGGCCATTCGGAGCGGAAGAAGTCGAGAAGGCCTGCGATGGTGGCGGAGACGCGGGGCAAGACCGGATGGCCCTGTTCGGCGTAATAGATCGCGGGTTCGAGGACGTCGCGGAGCGGGAGGCGGCCATAGTCGCGGAGCATGAGCATCCAGCCGTCCCATGCGCCGGGGATGACGGTGGCGAGAAGCCCGTCTCCGGGGATGACCGAAAGCCCCTGCCCCGTGTAATGCGCGATGGTGGCACCTGCGGGCGTGGGGCCTTGGGCACAGAGCACGTCGACGCGGCCATGGCGCTTGGAATAGAGGAGCGCGGGCAGATCGCCGCCGGGGCCGTTGAGATGCGGTTCGACCACTTGCAGGACGAGACCCATGGCGACGGCGGCGTCGAAAGCGTTGCCTCCTGCTTCGAGGATTTTCATGCCGACGGCAGAGGCGATCCAGTGGGTCGAGGTAACGACGCCGAAGCGACCAAGGATTTCCGGACGTGTGGTGAAGCCTGCCATGTGATCCGCCCCTCTATTGCTTGGGGCAAGAGTATCGCGAGAATTCTAAATGAAAAGAGCGGGCCGAGGCCCGCTCTTTCCTGTTCAGATGAAACGCCGGATCAGCCGATGATGGCGTTCAGCGTGGCCGAGGGGCGCATGACAGCGGCGGTTTTCGCAGCGTCGAGGAGGTAGTAACCGCCGAGATCGGCAGGCTTGCCTTCTGCGCCGTGGAGTTCGGCGAGGATCTTTGCTTCGCCTTCAACGAGAGCCTTGGCAATCGGTGCGAAGTGCGCGGCGAGGCCTGCGTCTTCGGTCTGGGCGGCCATGGCTTCGGCCCAGTAGCGGGCGAAGAAGAAGTGCGAGGTGCGGTTGTCGTTCTGACCGACGCGGCCTTGCGGGCTGTTGCCGTTCACGAGAAGCTTCTGGATCGCTTCGTCGATGGCTTTGGCGTAGATGCCCGCCTTTGCCACGCCGCGCACATCGGCGAGGAAGGAGAAGCTTTCACCGAGCGCGCAGAATTCGCCGAGCGAGTCCCAACGCAGGTGGTTTTCTTCCTGCACTTGCTGGACGTGCTTCGGTGCCGTGCCGCCTGCGCCCGTTTCGAAGAGGCCGCCGCCTTCCATCAGGGAAACGATGGAGAGCATCTTTGCCGAGGTGCCGAGTTCGAGGATCGGGAAGAGGTCGGTCAGGTAGTCGCGGAGGACGTTACCGGTGA
Organism: Paracoccaceae bacterium; assembly: GCA_009922885.1. GTDB lineage: Bacteria > Pseudomonadota > Alphaproteobacteria > Rhodobacterales > Rhodobacteraceae > UBA9554. The sequence goes on along the minus strand of RFUP01000093.1, from coordinate 4,150 downwards.
TGGTGACGACATCCTTGCCTGCAACCATGTTCTCGAAGGTCCAGCGGGTGGCTTCACGGGGCGCCATGACCGGGATTTCGATGCCAGCGGCTTTGAGGGCGGGCTGAACGTATTTGATCAGTTCCGCATCATGGGCTCGCTTGGCGTCGAGCCAGAAGGCACCGAGGCCGGTTGCCTTCACGCGGCGGACAGCGAGGCGGATCCAGTCTTCGATCGGGAGCTTTTTCACTGTGGCCGAGCGCCAGATGTCGCCCTTTTCGACGGCATGCTCGTGGAGCACTTCGCCAGAAGCCAGAACGATGCGCACGGTGCCATCGGCCTTCATTTCGAAAGTGGTGGGGTGTGAGCCGTATTCTTCGGCTTTCTGCGCCATCAGGCCGACGTTCGAGACGGCACCGCAGGAGGTGACATCGAGCTTGCCGTTCTGTTTGAAGAACTTGATCGTCTCGTCATAGACCGGGGCATAGCAGTTGTCGGGGATGCAGCACTTGGTGGGGGCGGCTTTGCCATCCGGACCCCAGCCGATGCCGCCTGCGCGGATCACGGCAGGCATGGAGGCGTCGATGATGACGTCCGAGGAAACGTGCAGGTTGGTGATGCCCTTGTCGGAGTTCACCATGTACATCGCGGGCTGAGCGGCCATTGCAGCCTTATAGTCCGCTTCCAGATCGGCGTGGCCTGCGATTTTCGCTTCGAGATCGCCAAGGCCCTGGTTCGGGTTGAAGCCGAGTTCTGCGAGTTTCGCGCCGTGCTTGGCGATGAAATCTTCGAGGTAGACCGAGACGAAATGGCCGAAGATGATCGGGTCGGAGACCTTCATCATGGTGGCCTTCAGGTGCACCGAGAAGAGGACGCCGGGTTCCATCGAGGCGATTTCGGCCTTGATGAACTTGCGGAGTTCCTTGGCGGAGAGGAAGGTCGCGTCGACGATTTCGCCTTCGATATACTTGAGATTGTTCTTCAGAACGGTCTCGTTGCCCGCTTTATCGGTGAAGACGATCTTGGCGGCACCGGCTTGGGCTGCAGTGATCGTGGCGGCTTTTTCATTGGCGTAGAAATCGTTGCCAGCCATCGAGGCGACAGTGGTTTTGCTATCTGCGGACCAGTCGCCCATCGAATGCGGGTTGGCCTTGGCGTATTCTTTCACGGCCTTGGCGGCGCGGCGGTCGGAGTTGCCTTCGCGTAGGACGGGGTTCACAGCCGAGCCTTTGACGGCGTCGTAGCGCGCCTGAATGGATTTCTCTTCGTCAGTCTTCGGATCGCTCGGGTAATCCGGGATCGCGTAGCCCTTCGATTGGAGTTCCTTGATGGCGGCGCTGAGCTGCGGCATCGAGGCGGAGATGTTCGGGAGCTTGATGACGTTGGCTTCCGGCGTTTTCACAATCTGACCAAGCTCGGCAAGATCGTCGTTCACGCGCTGTGCTTCCGTCAGGTATTCCGGGAAGACCGAGAGGATACGGCCCGCGACCGAGATATTGCGCGTTTCGACGCTGAAATCTGCGGCACCCGCGAAGGAGCGGATGATCGGCAAGAGCGAGGCGCTGGCAAGCTCGGGAGCTTCGTCAACAATGGTATAAATGATGTCGGGGGTAGAGCTTTTAGCCATGGTTCCGTTTCTCCGAAATCTGAAGCGAAGTGTCACTGACACCAAGCGGATCGACGCGCTGTCTCGGGCCCTAAAGACGAGAGGCGCGCGTTGCGTCACGCCTTATGGAAAGACGGGAAAGAAGTCAATGTGCACCATTGTATACCGAGCATGCCTGCGCGCTTTTGGCGCTGGCAATGCCCGTGGATCGGGAGTTTGAGAGCGACACACTGGGGAAATCCCCTGTATCGGGGCGTTGCGTGCCAGCCATACGCCGAAAGAGGAGTTGGGCACCCTGCCCTCAGCGTTTGGCAGTTCCGCGCTCAGAGTTTGATCCAGGCCGTTTTGAGGTTCATGAACTTGTCGAAGGCGTGGAGCGATTTGTCGTGCCCGTTGCCGGATTGTTTGGTGCCGCCCATGGGAACGGTCACGTCTGGCCCGCCGTAGGTGTTGACGTGCACAACGCCCGTCCGCATCGCGTGGATCATCCGGTGGGCGCGGCTGAGGTCCGATGTCCAGACCCCGCCTGCGAGGCCGAATTCGGTGCTGTTGGCGAGGCGGACGGCGTCTTCTTCGGTGTCGAAAGCCGTGACCGCGAGAACGGGGCCGAAGACTTCGTTCTGCGCCAGGGTGTGGCCTGGTGCGACGTTGGTTACGATGGTTGGCTCCATGAAATAGCCACCCGTTTCTGCCAGAATGCGCTTGCCGCCCTGCACGACTTTGCCGCCCTCTGCCTGCGCGGTGGCGACGAATTCCAGATTGCGATCGAGCTGGGCTGCGTTGTTGATCGCGCCTGCGCCGGTGCCGAGGTCGAGCGGATCGCCGATTTTCATCGCGCTTGCGGCCTTGGCGAGTTCCTCGACGAAGGCGTCGTGAATGGAGCGCTCAACGAGAAGGCGTGAGCCCGCTACGCAGACTTGGCCGGAGTTGCGGAAGATCCCGGCGGCGCTTACCTTGGCGGCGTCCTTGAGATTGGGCGCATCCGCGAAAACGATGTTGGCTGATTTGCCGCCGAGTTCGAGGTAGCAGCGTTTGAGGTTGGACGCGGCGGAGGCTTGCAAGAGGCGGCGGCCGGTTCCGCCCGAGCCTGTGAAGACAATAACATCTACGTCCATCGACTCGGCCAAAGCCGCGCCTACTTCAGCCCCCTCCCCCGTGACGACGTTGAAAACGCCGGGCGGCATGCCTGCTTCGAGCGCAAGCTCGGCGATCCGCAGCAAGGTGAGCGAGGCCATTTCCGAGGGTTTCATCACCACGGAGTTGCCAACGGCGAGCGCGGGGCCGAGTTTCCATGTGCCAATCATCAGAGGAAAGTTCCACGGCACAATCGCGGCGACAACACCGACGGGTTCGTGGTGGACCAAGCCGAGGAACTCGGACGCGGTGGGCGCGATCTCGCCATAGAGCTTGTCGATACATTCGGCATAGTAGCGCAGCGTGCCCGAGGCCGAACCCGGTTCAGCGCGGAGCGCCATGCCGATTTCGGTGCCATTGTCACGGATGCCAAGCACGGCCAGTTCGAGGGCTTCTTTGTCGATCAGGTCGGCCCATTTCAGCATGATTTTCTTGCGCTGTTGCGGGGGCATTCTCCGCCAGCGACCGTCTTCGAACGCGGCGCGCGCAGAGGCCACGGCGCGGTCGGCGTCGGCGCGTGTTCCGGCGGCGATGGTGGTCAGGACGGAGCCGTTCAGAGGAGAAATCACATCCAGCGTGCGGCCATTTTCGGCGGCACAAACGACGCCATCAATCAAATGCCCTTTGGGCGGAACCGGAAGGTGCCGAAGGGCGTCAATCTGGGCCTGATCAACCATGCAAATCTCTCTCAATGCGGATTCAGAATTTCGAGATGCACGTTCGCAGCCAAAACGGGCTTCGTCCAGCCCTCCACATCAGATCGGAGGATCGCTGCAGAGGGGTCGTAGCTCGCATGGCCGCATTTGAGGACTGGGACGCTTTCGGCGCAGCCACGTTCCTGTTTCAGAAAATGCGCCACGAAAGGGCTGTGGTGCCCGCTTTCGCCGCCGGAATGGAGGAGGATCTTCGGGGCTTTTGTTCTGCCTCTGGCAAGTTTCTTGGTGGTCGGTCGCACCAATCTCTGTTCACGCGGTACTGTACGGTGCGGACCTGTTCGTGCGATCCCGCCCCCGGCCCATCATGATCGCACCAATTTGTTTTGTAATTCCAATGCCCAATATTGCGGGCATTACTGACATAATTTTCGAAAATCTTAGGTGCCTTGATGCTGGCCTTAACATGGTCCTGATACAGAAACGCTGAAGCGCGTTTTGTCTGGCAGGGCTTCAGATGGACGGGGAATTCGCGTCAGGCCAGTTGGTTCAGATCGAGTAGTTCAGAAAAGGCCGCTGGATCGTGGACCTTAATCCCACCGTAGTTGATCGTTATGTGACCGAGCTTTTCCCAAGTGCGCAGGACGCGGCTAACGGTTTGACGGGTGGTACCGGTGAACGCCGCCAGCGACTCTTGCGTCAGGGGATGATGATCAACCAAATTGTGACTGACCTGACTGTTGCTCATCTCGAGGATCATCATTCCAATGCGATTACT
>RFUP01000092.1 GCA_009922885.1 Paracoccaceae bacterium | reverse complement strand
CGACCACGCCATACTCCGGATGGCGGAGCATGTTTTCGAGCATGCGGCGGCCCATGATGCCGAGGCCGATGATGGCGACGCGTTTGGTCATGGTTTTCCCTCAGCCTTTGGCCACGGCGATGAAACGGTCGATGGTGGCCTCAGTGACCGACCAGTCGCAGACGAGGCGGCATTTGATCAGCGCGTCTTCCGGACCGCCATCCAACTCGCCGTCATAGAGGTAGTAATAGGCGCCCTCGGCCATCAGGCGGCGGTGCATGGCGCGGGGGAGGCGCGGGAAGAGCATATTGGCGTGGGGCTCAGAGGTGAACTCGACGCCATTAATCCCCGCGAGGCCTTGGGCCAACCGCGCCATGCGGGCATTGGCGGTGCGAGCAAGATCCATCCAGAGGCCATCTTGCAGATAGCCCTCCATCTGGGCGGCGAGATAGCGGTGTTTCGAGAAGAGATGCGCGCCGCGTTTGCGGCGGTATTCGAATTCCATAGTCTTCGAACGGTCGAAGATCACCACGGCTTCGACGCCCATGCAGCCGTTCTTTGTGCCGCCAAAGGAGACCGCGTCGATCCCGAGTTTCCACGTCATTTCGGCCGGGGTGCAGCCAAGTGCAACCATGGCATTGGCGAAGCGGGCGCCGTCGAGATGCACGGGCAGGCCGAAGGATTTCGCCACATCGACGAGCGCTTTCAATTCGGCCAGCGAATAGACATGGCCGCGTTCGGTGACCTGGGTGATCGAGACGGGGCCGCGCGCTGGCCCGTGCACGCCCCGGCTTTCCTCGGCGGCGATGGTGGCGCGGAGGGCTTCGGGGGTCATCTTGTCGGAACCGGGAACGAGGGTGAGTTTATTGCCGCCCGCGTAGAATTCCGGCGCGTTGCACTCGTCTTCCTGGATATGGGCGACGGGCGCGCAGAAAACAGTGCCCCAAGGCGGGCAGAAGCAGGCGAGTGCAAGGGCATTGGCCGCTGTGCCCGTGGCCACGAAATGCACCATGGCGTCGGGGGCCTCGAAGGCGTCGCGCACCATTTCTTGGGCTTTATGCGTGAGGTCGTCATTGCCGTAGCCCGAGGCGTAGCCGTCGTTGGCGCGGGCAAGGGCGGCCATGATCTGCGGATGGACGGGGCCGCCATTGTCGGATGCGAAGAACATGGGGTTTCTCCTGATAAAATGAGGTCAGTGGCCGAGAGGCTCGTCGATGATGTGGTCTTCCCATTCCTCGTCGGGCACATCGAATTCGGGCACCGTGAGGCCGCGCACGGAAACGCCTGCCTGATGCACGGTTTCGGGATCGCCCGTGCGCAAGGGGTGCCAAGCGGGCAGGGGTTTTTCATTCCAGAGCAGCTTGTAGGCGCAGGTTTCGGGCAGCCAGTAAAGGTTCTTCTCGATGGTTTTCGGCGAGAGCACAATGCATTCCGGCACGAATTGATGCCGGATCGGGTATTGCGCGCATTGGCAGCTTTCCCCGTCGAGGAGGCGGCAGGCGACGCGGGTGAGCACGACCTCGCCGGTTTCCTCGTCTTCGAGCTTGTTCAGGCAGCATTTGCCGCAGCCGTCACAAAGCGCCTCCCACTCGTCGGTGTTGAGGCGGTTTAGCGGGATGGTCTCCCAGAAACGGGGGCGGAGTGTGCGCGTCATGGTGCGGAGATTGGCAGGAAGCCGCGGGATTGGAAAGGGGGCAAGACTTGACGCGCGGAGGGGAAATAACCATGGTCCGCGCAACCCTTGCGGAGACAGGCGATGGCATCGAGCCCACCCCCTTTTGCCCCTTTCGAATGGATGATCGCGTGGCGCTATCTGCGGGCCAAGCGGGCCGAGGGCGGTGTTAGCGTGATGACGTGGATCAGCCTCATCGGCATCACGCTGGCGGTTTTCGCGCTGATCGCGACGCTTGCGGTGCGTTCGGGGTTCCGGGCCGAATTCGTCGATACAATTCTGGGGGCAAATGCCCATGTCACGGTCTATTCCATCGGGCGGGTGGAGCCTGTTTCGGGGCGGATTGATCGCAGTTTGCAGGATTTCGAGGCAACGGCGGAACGCCTCCGCGCGGTGCCGGGTGTTACCCGTGCGGCACCTTTGATCAAAGGGCAGGTGATGGCCAATGCCAATGGCCGCAATGCGGGCATCGAGGTGTTCGGCATCGCGCAGGCGGATCTGGAGACCATCCCGCGCGTGGGTATTGGGGCCGAGGCTTTTGGCGATATCGCGCGGTTCGGCGAAGGCGTGGCGATCGGTTCGGGCGTGGCGCGGGAATTGGGCGTGGCGGTGGGGGAGCGCATCCGCATCATCTCGCCCGACGGGGTGAAAACCGCTTTCGGCACCAGCCCGCGGGTGAAGGCCTATGAGGTGGTCTATGTGTTCACGGCGGGGCGCTGGGACATTGACCGCACGCGCATCTACATGCCTTTTGCCGAGGCGCAGAGCTATTTCAACCGCGAGGGCACGGCGGATGAGATCGAGGTCATGGTAGAAGACCCCGACCATGTCGACGACCTGTCGCTCGCGCTTCTGCGCGCAGGTGGCGATGGCGCGCAGCTTTGGAGCTGGCGCGATGCATCGGGCGGGTTCCTGCGGGCTTTGGAGATCGAGGACAATGTGATGTTCATCATCATGGCGATCCTCGTGCTGATCGCGGCGATGAATATCGTCTCGGGCCTCATCATGCTGGTGAAGAACAAGGGCCGCGACATCGGCATCCTGCGCACGATGGGGCTTTCGGAAGGTTCGGTGCTGAGGGTGTTCTTTATTTGTGGCGCGTTCACGGGGCTGATTGGCACGGTGGCGGGTGTGATCCTTGGCTGCCTCTTCGCGATCTACATCGATCAGGTGTTCAGCGTGGTGAACTACTTTGCAGGTGGCGGGGTGTGGGATCCGTCCATTCGCGGGATCTATAACGTGCCTGCGAAACTCGAAGCGGCGGATGTGATTTCGGCGATTGTGCTCTCGCTCGGGCTTTCCTTCCTCGTGACGATTTTTCCGGCCCGCCGTGCGGCGCGGATGAACCCGGTGGAGGCGTTGCGCTATGAGTGATCCGGCCCTTCTGCTCGACGGAATCCAGAAAACCTACAACACGGGCAAACCCAATGCCGTGCAGGTGTTGCGGGGGGTGTCGCTGCGGGTTGAACCCGGCGAGATCGTGGCGCTGGTGGCGCCTTCCGGTGCCGGGAAATCCACGCTTCTGCATATCGCGGGGCTTCTCGATACGGCAGACGCGGGCCGGGTGATGATCGGTGGACAAGAGATGACCGGCCAATCCGACCGCAAGCGCACGGCGGTGCGGCGCTCGGAGGTGGGGTTTATCTACCAGTTCCACCATTTGCTACCCGAGTTCACGGCACTCGAAAACATCATCCTGCCGCAACTCGCCAACGGGGTGCCGCGCGATAAGGCAGAGCTGCGCGCGGCGCATCTTCTGGCAACGGTGGGCGTGGGCGCGCGGGCCGATCATCGCCCGGCGGCGCTTTCGGGGGGCGAGCAACAGCGCGTCGCCTTCTGCCGCGCCTTGGCCAATGAGCCTCAGCTTCTTCTGGCCGATGAGCCTACGGGCAATCTCGACCCCGCCACTTCAGAAACGGTTTTTGCGGCACTCTTGGATTTGGCACGAAGCACAGGGCTTGCGGCGCTCATCGCCACACATAATCTCGAATTGGCGGCGCGGATGGATCGCATCCTGCGTCTGGATCAAGGCCAACTCTCCGCAGGGTAGAAATCCGGAACGCGTTGTTTCCTTATTGGTGCTTTATTTGCAAGCTATGCTTTGCGATTATCGGCCTTCGTTCGTGAGGAAAGCGTTATGATTCCCGAGTTGGTTGTTCTGGTTTTTGGCCTGATGCCTGCGCTTCTGGGTGTGATCGGTAGTGGCCAAGATGCCACGATCGAAGAAACGCCTGAAGAATTGATAGGCACCGAGGGCGACGATAGCCTGACGGGCACGCTCGGGAATGACATCATCACGGGTCTTGCCGGCAATGACACCATTCAGGCCAGCGACGGCGATGACAGCATCGATGGCGGCGAGGGCGATGACAGCCTGCAAGGTGGCACGGGCGCGGATACGGTTCTGGGTGGCCTCGGGAATGATAATCTTAACGGCAATGCAGGCACCGACTCCCTCGACGCGGGCGACGGCGATGACCGCCTTGATGGCGGCACCGAGAATGACACGCTGATTGGCGGCGACGGGATCGACACTCTGCTCGGTGGCGATGGCGATGACAGCCTTTCTGGCGGCTTGGGGGCGGATAGTCTCTCGGGCGGTCTGGGCGCGGACGCTCTCGATGGCGGCGACGGCAATGACACCCTCGAAGGCAATGCCGGTTCGGATACGCTCGTGGGCGGGGCTGGTGCGGATGTGCTTTCGGGCGGTTCCGAGGATGCTGGCAATGACAGTCTTGATGGCGGTGCCGGAGCCGACGCTCTTGCGGGCTTTGCGGGCGAAGATACCCTGATCGGGGGCGCGGATGCCGATACGCTGACGGGCGGCGACGGATCGGATGTGCTCTATGGCCACGGCCCGACGGGCCCGGATGACGAAGTGCAAGACGAGCTTCAGGGCGGTGCTGGCAATGACCGCCTCTATCTCGGCCTTGGCGATCTGGCCACGGGTGGCGATGGGTCGGATACTTTTGTGGTGCAGAACCAACTGGTTGGCACCGTTATCATCACCGATTTCGACGAGACCGTCGACCAACTGGTCATCGAGACGGATGCGGGCGCAACCCTGTCAGTCGCAAACCAGACGGTCACGGACACGGGCGTCAGGATCACTCTTTCGAATGGCGCAATAATTCAGTTGGCTACTGTCCAAACCCCTGCGGCTCTCCCGGACGCGCTCATCAGCTTTGTCGAGCGCGGCTAGACTGTTTGACGCTCCGCCTCATTCGGCGCAGTCTGCGGCAAAAGGGAGCAACCATATGCCGCAGATCGCCATTTCTACAATCGAAGCCAAGTCCCGCGCCGCGTTGGAGCGCCATGGGGCCGCTCCGGCGCAAGCTGTCGATCTGGCGCGCGCCGTGGCTTGGGCGGAAGCGCGCGGTAACCGGATTTGCGGGCTCTACTATCTTGAAAGCTATTGCCAGCAATTGACCTCTGGCCGCGTGGATGGCCGTGCCGAACCCGAGGTGACGCGCCCGCGCCCCGGCACAGTGCGTGTTGATGCGCGGTTCGGCTTTGCTCAAACGGCTTTTGCGCGTGCCTTGCCGGAGGCGCTGGCGGCCGCGCGGGAATGTGGCACGGCGGTGCTTGCGGTTTCGCATGCCCATACTTGCACGGCGCTTGGGTATTTCACTGAACAGGCGGCGCAGGCCGGGGTTTTGTGTTTCGGGGCCACCAACGCCTCGCCCATCGTTGCCCCTCCGGGGGGTAAGCGGCGAGTGATCGGCACCAATCCCGTGGCCTTCGCGGTGCCCGATGGGGCAGGTGGGCTGGCAATGTCTTTCGATCAATCGACCACGGCGGTTGCCTTGGGCAAGATCACCATGGCCAAGGCCGCAGGCGAGAAGATTCCCTTGGGCTGGGCGCTCGACGCCGAAGGCAAGCCCACGACCGATCCAGAAGCCGCCCTTGCCGGATCTCTGGCCAGTGCGGGGGGCTACAAAGGCTGGGGCTTCGGGCTGATGGCCGAACTTCTGGCCGCCGCGATGACCGGATCGACCTTGAGCCAAGATGTGAAGCCCCTGAAAGCGCCGGAAGGCGCGCCGCATGATCTGGGGCAGTTCTACATCCTCATCGATCCGGGCACCGAGCCTACCTTCTTCGAGCGCTTGGCCCGTTTGGCCGAGGCTGTGATGGCGGATGGCGCGGGCCGAATCCCCGGTCAGCGCAAGGCGGTGATGGAAGTCGTGGACGTGCCCGAGGCATTGGTGGCGCAGTTGGAGGCATTGGCCGGCTAACGCTCACCATCACTGGAGCGTGTTCTGGGTTCTCGTTGAGTTATGCCCGCCGTCATGCTATGCGCCCGCATTAGCGAACAAGGCAAACTCCCCGAAATCCCATGAACCAGATGACGCCCCTTTCCTATTCCGGCGGCCGCGCCGCGCCTTTCCTGCCGATGAGCCGCGACGAGATGCGGGCGCTAGGCTGGGAGGAATGCGATATTATCCTCGTCACAGGCGACGCCTATGTCGATCACCCGAGCTTCGGCATGGCGCTGATCGGGCGCTTGCTGGAGGCGCAGGGTTTCCGCGTGGGCATCATCTCGCAACCGGATTGGCAATCGGCGGACGCCTTCAAGGCGTTGGGCCGCCCGCGGCTTTTCTTCGGGGTAACGGGCGGCAACATGGATTCCATGGTCAACCGCTACACCTCGGACCGGAAAATCCGCTCGGACGACGCCTATACGGCGGGCGGTGAAGGCGGCAAACGGCCCGACCGGAGCACCATCGTTTATACGCAACGCTGCCGTGAGGCCTATAAGGACGTTCCGGTGATCTTGGGGGGCATCGAAGCCTCGCTCCGCCGGATCGCGCATTACGACTATTGGTCGGACAAGGTGCGCCGTTCGATCCTTGCCGATGCGAAGGCGGACCTTCTGCTATACGGCAACGCAGAGCGCGCCGTGGTGGAAGTGGCGCACCGGATTGCCGCTGGGCAATCCCCGCGCGAGATTGACGATGTGCGCGGCGTGGCTTTGTTCCGCCCTGTGCCCGAGGGCTACACCGAACTGCACGCCGATGACCTCGACTCGGCCGATGAAGCCGCCACCCGCCATCCCGGCGATACGGTGATCCGGCTTCCCTCGTTCGAGACAGTGGAAGTGGACAAGGAAGCCTATGCGCGCGCTTCCCGCGTGCTCCACCGCGAAGCCAACCCCGGCAATGCCCGCCCCTTGGTGCAGCGCCATGGTGATCGGGATCTCTGGCTCAACCCGCCACCGATTCCGCTCACCTCCGAGGAAATGGATTCCGTCTACGACCTGCCCTATGCCCGCGTGCCGCACCCGTCATATGGCGAAGATAAAGTGCCCGCCTATGACATGATCAAGACCTCAGTCACGATCATGCGTGGCTGCTTCGGCGGCTGCACCTTCTGCTCGATCACCGAGCACGAAGGCCGCGTGATCCAGAACCGCTCGCAAGCCTCGATCCTCCGCGAAATCGAGCTGATCCGTGACAAGACGCCGGGTTTCGCGGGTGTCATCTCCGATATCGGCGGGCCGACGGCGAATATGTATCGCATGGCCTGCAAAGACCCGAATATCGAGAAGAATTGCCGCCTCCCGTCCTGCGTCTTCCCCGATATCTGTCCGAACCTGAACACCTCGCATGACGAATTGATCTCGCTCTATCGCAAGGTGCGCGAAACCAAGGGGATCAAAAAGGTGATGGTGGCCTCTGGCGTGCGCTATGACCTTGCCGTGAAGAGTCCCGAATACATCGAAGAACTCGTTACCCATCACGTGGGCGGCTACCTCAAGATCGCGCCCGAACATACCGAGCGCGGGCCGCTCGACGTGATGATGAAGCCCGGCATCGGCACCTATGACCGCTTCAAGGAGATGTTCGACGAGGCGGCCAAGAAGGCGGGCAAGAAATACTACCTCATCCCCTATTTCATCGCCGCCCACCCCGGCACCACCGATGAAGACATGATGAACCTCGCGCTCTGGCTGAAGAAGAACCGCTATCGCGCCGATCAGGTGCAAACCTTCCTGCCTTCGCCGATGGCCACGGCCACCGCGATGTATCACACAGGCGTCAACACGCTGAAAGGTGTGCGGCGCGGGGCCTCTGCCAAGGTGGATACCGTGCGCGGCGGGCGTCAGCGCCGGTTGCACAAGGCCTTCCTGCGCTATCACGACCCCGATAACTGGCCGATCATCCGCGATGCGCTGCGCGCCATGGGGCGGTCCGATCTGATCGGCCCGCGCCCCGATCAACTGGTGCCACTGCACCAGCCCGGAGGTTCGGCAAAGACCACGGCGAAGAAATTCGGTGGCCGTCCGAATGCGCGTTCCGGCCCCAAAGGCGGCAGGTTCACCACGAAGGGCGTGCCGTTCCCGAAGTCGTGACGCTTAAAGCGCGTCGCGCGTCAG
>RFUP01000091.1 GCA_009922885.1 Paracoccaceae bacterium | reverse complement strand
ATTCGGGCATGAACCTTACGCTTGGCGGCCAATCAACGCGGGTGCGTTCTGGCGGCATGCCTGCTGTTGTGGCTAAAATGAAACAGCTGGAAGCGGCTGGCGGCCAGATTTTGAAACTGCACGCCGGTGATGCTGTCTCAGGCTCCCTGTTCTTTACCCTGTTCAAGGGGGAAGCTGATGCAGCGCTGATGAATGAAGTCTGTTTTGACGCCTTTGCCCTTGGCAATCATGAATTTAATGAAGGCGATAGCGGACTGGCCAAATTCCTTGATTTCTTGAAAGCCGGGTCCTGCAACACGCCGGTTCTGGCGGCCAATATCAAACCGGAAGTGGGAGTCTCTGCCCTGACCCCAAAGAGTGAGACAGATTATCTTCAGCCCTTTACCATTATTGAGAAGGGCGGCATGAAAATCGGCATCATCGGCATTGATATTGTGCGCAAGACCAAACTTTCTTCCAGCCCGGATGAGACGACCCGCTTTTTGGATGAGGCCGAAACAGCCCAGAAAATGGTGGATGAGCTTAACTCTGCCGGGGTGAAGCATATTATTCTGCTGACCCATTATGGCTATGAGAATGAGCTGGACCTTGCCAGAAAGATCAAGGGGGTGGATGTCATAATCGGGGGTGACTCCCATACCCTGCTGGGTGATTTTGAGGCAGTTGGGCTAAATGCCAGCGGTCCCTATCCAACACTGGTGACCGGTGCTGAGGGGCAGACAGTCTGTGTTGCCACCGCCTGGCAATACAGCCAGATTGTTGGCGAGCTGGATGTCTCGTTCAACGCAGCCGGTGAGGTAACCAGCTGTGCCGGTCTGCCGCATCTGATGCTTGCTGACAGCTTCAAGCGCAAAAATGCCGAGGGCAAGCGCGTAGAACTTGCCGGGATGCAGGCGCGACGGCACGAGGAAGTCGCGCGCACCTTCAGGCGAAGAGGCCGTAATGATCGGCGTCTGGTATTCGCGGAAATTCTTGCCCCACATACGCTGGCGCATCGAACGCACCACATCCGAGCGCAGCGTCATGTTGCGCTGCATGTCCTCGCGGCGCAGGTCAAGGAAGCGATAGCGCAGGCGGGTTTCCTCGGGATATTCCTGATCCCCGAACACCATCAGCGGCAATTCCTTGGCCGCGCCCAGCACTTCCATGTCGCGCACGAACACTTCGATCTCGCCCGTGGCAAGCTTCGGGTTCACCAGCTCCGGGTCACGCGCCTTCACCACGCCATCAATGCGGATACACCATTCCGAACGCACCTTTTCCACGTCCTTGAACACCGGACTATCGGGGTCGCACAGAACTTGGGTCACGCCGTAATGGTCGCGCAGGTCGATGAACAGGATGCCGCCATGGTCGCGCACCCGGTGCACCCAGCCAGAGAGGCGAACGGTTTCACCAACATGCGCGGCGCGCAGATCGGCGCAGGTATGGCTGCGATAGGCATGCATCGTGGGATCTCCCGGCGGATTTAAACTTCGCGCCGATACACCGCGCCAGAGGGGGGAAGTCAAGGGAAAGCCCGCAAATGCCGCCTTTTCCTCGCCCTTTGCAGCGGGTTTCGGCCAGTTTTCCCCGCATTCACTGCCCCCCTTTCGGATGCGGCACAAATGACCTGCGAAAAACCCGGCCTTTGGGGTTGCGCGGGGCGGCTCTATGTCTATAACGCACGACAATTTGCGCATGGGGAGGGACTCGTTTCTCGCCCCTGTCGCCCCCTGCCGCTGCCATACATAAAAGAGGTGCCCCCATGCCGAAAAGAACCGATATCAAATCGATCATGATCATCGGCGCCGGGCCCATTGTCATCGGCCAAGCCTGCGAATTCGACTACTCGGGCGCGCAAGCCTGTAAAGCGCTCCGCGAAGAAGGCTACCGCGTCATTCTGGTGAACTCGAACCCCGCCACGATCATGACCGATCCGGGCCTCGCAGACGCCACCTATATCGAGCCGATCACCCCCGAAGTTGTCGCCAAGATCATCGAAGCCGAGCGCCCCGACGCGCTCCTGCCGACCATGGGCGGTCAAACCGGCCTCAACACCGCGCTCGCACTCGCCGATATGGGCGTCCTTGAGAAGTTCGGTGTCGAAATGATCGGTGCCAAGCGCGAGGCCATCGAGATGGCCGAAGACCGGAAGCTCTTCCGCGAAGCCATGGACCGCCTCGGCATCGAAAACCCCAAAGCCACGATCGTGACCGCGCCGAAACTGCCGAACGGCAAGCGCGATCTGAAAGAAGGCGTCCGCCTCGCCCTCGAAGCCCTCGAAGAAATCGGCCTTCCCGCCATCATCCGCCCCGCCTTCACGCTGGGCGGCACGGGCGGCGGTGTCGCCTATAACCGCGAGGATTACGAGCATTACTGCCGCTCCGGCATGGATGCCTCCCCCGTAGGCCAGATCCTCGTCGATGAATCGCTCCTCGGCTGGAAAGAATACGAGATGGAAGTCGTGCGCGACAAAGCCGACAACGCCATCATCGTCTGCTCCATCGAAAACGTCGATCCGATGGGCGTGCATACGGGCGACTCGATCACCGTCGCCCCCGCCCTCACGCTCACCGACAAAGAATACCAGATCATGCGCAATGGCTCGATTGCCGTGCTGCGTGAAATCGGCGTCGAAACCGGCGGTTCCAACGTGCAGTGGGCGATCAACCCCGCCGATGGCCGCATGGTCGTCATCGAGATGAACCCCCGCGTGTCGCGCTCCTCGGCGCTCGCCTCCAAGGCCACGGGCTTCCCGATTGCGAAAATCGCCGCCAAGCTCGCCGTCGGCTACACCCTCGACGAACTCGACAACGACATCACCAAGGTCACGCCCGCCTCCTTCGAGCCGACCATCGACTATGTCGTCACCAAGATCCCGCGCTTTGCCTTCGAGAAGTTCCCCGGCTCCCAGCCCCACCTCACCACCGCGATGAAATCCGTGGGAGAGGCCATGGCCATCGGCCGCACCTTCCACGAATCCATGCAAAAGGCGCTGGCCTCCCTCGAAACTGGCCTGACGGGCTTCGACGAGGTCGAGATCCCCGGCGCGCCCGACGTGGCCGCAATCAAGAAGGCCCTCAGCCAAGCCACCCCGGACCGCCTCCGCGTCATCGCCCAAGCGATGCGCCACGGCCTCTCGGACGATGAAATCCAGGCCGTCACCAAGTTCGACCCCTGGTTCCTCGCCCGCATCCGCGAAATCATCGACGCCGAAGCGCAAGTGAAAAAGAACGGCCTGCCCGTCACCGAGGAAGGCCTCCGCGCCCTCAAGATGCTCGGCTTCACCGACGCCCGCCTCGCCAAGCTCACCGGCCGCACCGAAGGCAACGTCCGTCGCGCCCGCCAGAACCTCGGCGTCACCGCCGTGTTCAAGCGCATCGACACCTGCGCCGCTGAATTCGAAGCGCAAACCCCCTACATGTATTCCACCTATGAAGCCCCCGCGATGGGCGACGTTGAATGCGAAGCCCGCCCCTCCGACAAGAAGAAAGTCGTCATCCTCGGCGGCGGCCCGAACCGGATCGGCCAAGGCATCGAGTTCGACTATTGCTGCTGCCACGCCTGCTTCGCACTCACCGACGCGGGCTATGAAACCATCATGGTCAACTGCAACCCCGAGACCGTCTCCACCGACTATGACACCTCGGACCGCCTCTATTTCGAGCCCCTCACCTTCGAACACGTGATGGAAATCCTCCGCGTCGAAAAAGAAAACGGCACCCTCCACGGCGTCATCGTCCAGTTCGGCGGCCAGACACCGCTGAAACTCGCCAACGCGCTTTACGAAGAAGGCATCCCGATCCTCGGCACCACCCCCGACGCGATCGACCTCGCCGAAGACCGCGAGCGCTTCCAGCAACTCGTCAACAAGCTCGGCCTGAAGCAGCCCGTCAACGGCATCGCCCATTCCGATGCCGAAGCCCTGCAAATCGCCGCCTCCATCGGCTTCCCGCTGGTGATCCGCCCCTCCTACGTTCTGGGGGGCCGCGCCATGGAAATCGTCCGCGATCAGGCCCAGCTCGAACGCTACATCAAGGAAGCCGTCGTCGTTTCCGGTGACAGCCCCGTCCTCCTCGACAGCTACCTTTCCGGGGCCGTCGAGATCGACGTCGACGCCCTCTCGGATGGCAAAACCGTCCACGTCGCGGGCATCATGCAGCACATCGAAGAAGCCGGCGTCCACTCCGGCGATAGCGCCTGCTCGCTCCCGCCCTACTCGCTCTCCGATGAAATCATTGCCGAAATCACCCGTCAGGCCCATGAACTCGCCCTCTCTCTGGGCGTGGTCGGCCTCATGAACGTGCAATTCGCGGTGAAGAACAACGAGGTCTACCTCATCGAAGTGAACCCGCGCGCCTCGCGCACGGTGCCCTTCGTCGCCAAAGCCACTGACAGCGCGATTGCCTCCATCGCCGCGCGCCTCATGGCAGGCGAGCCGATGTCGAACTTCCCGCTCCGCGCCGCTTACCCCGCAGGCGTCGGCCCCGACAGCCCGCTGCCGCTCGCCGATGCCATGACCCTCGCCGATCCGAAAACCCCGTGGTTCTCGGTGAAAGAAGCCGTGCTCCCCTTCGCCCGCTTCCCCGGCGTCGACACGCTCCTCGGCCCGGAAATGCGCTCCACGGGCGAAGTCATGGGCTGGGATCGCTCCTTCCCCCTCGCCTTCCTCAAGGCGCAGATGGGCGCAGGCACGCATCTGCCGGAAGAAGGCAAAGTCTTCGTCTCGATCCGCGACGATGACAAAACCGCCGACATGGCTTCCGCCCTGCGCGACCTCGACGCGATGGGCTTCGAAATCGTCGCCACCGAAGGCACCCAGAAATGGGCCGCCGAACAGGGCGTCAAAGCCAAGCAGGTGAACAAGGTCTACGAGGGTCGTCCGAATATCGTCGATATGCTGAAAGACGGCGCCATCGCGCTCGTCTTCAACACCACCGAAGGCGCGCAAGCCATCGCCGACAGCCGCGACATCCGCCGCGTCGCCCTCTTCGACAAGATCCCCTACTTCACCACCGCCGCAGGTTCCATCGCCGCCGTCCAAGCGATGAAAGAACGCGGCGAAGGCTACCGCGTCCGCACGCTGCAAGGCTAATCGCGGTCACACCTGCCAAACACAAAAGCCGGGCCCAGCGCCCGGCTTTTTCTTTCACTGCCTCTTTGCCCTCACCGCCCCACCTCGCGTTCAAGATCGGCGCGGAACCGTTCTGCCTCGGCAGTGGCCTCTCGCATCAAGGCGTCAAAGTCATCCGGCGGATTGCCACTCTCCAACATATTGCGGAACGTGGCATAGGCGTCGGTCTTGCTGCCATAGGCCCGGAGCGTCGCATCATCATTCACCCATGCCAGCACAATCACTTTGGCGTCGCGGTTGAAGCGATAGAACAAACGGTATTGCTGGAAGAACTTTGCCCGAAACCAGTGCTTTCTCTGATCGCCGAGCGTATCGCCTTGCCGAAAAACAGGCGCCCCCGGATCGGCCGGGATCACCTCCGAAATCAGCCGGAAAATAGCTGCGAGCCGCTTCGTGCAGTTCTTCTTCCGCCAGTTCTCCGGATCGTGCAGCCGTCGCGTTTCCACCTCGCCAATCAGCGCTTCCAACTGCTCCAGAAAAACCGGATGCGCGAAGAAGGACCATCCATTGACAACAAGTGGCGCGTCCAAGCGCCCCAAGCCGCCCGTCATTCGTCCTCGGGCGAAAGCGTCTCATCCAGATCAATCTCAATATCACCCACCAACGCTTTGAGGCGATCCTGCAAAGCGCCGCTGAATCCCCGAATGCGCTCAGGATGCGCCGCAATATCGGTTTCGATCAGATCGAGAAACGCCCCCAATGCCGGATCTTCCGCGTCCGTCCGCATGAGTTCGATATAGACCCGCCCGCTCGGCTCGGTGCAGTAGCGGATCTTGTCGCCCTTGTTGAGCTTCAGCAGCTTGCGCACACCAAGCGGCACCGTCGTCTGATAACGGTCGGTCAGGGTGGACACATCCTGAGAAAGCGTCGCCATAAGAGGTTCCATGGAAGACAGTGGTGTGGTCACGAAGTAATGCATTTGCATTGTCACGTCAAGGTTGAGGTCGAAGCAGCGGCACGTCACAGATCTTCTTCGCAGATATGTCTTAAAGAAACGCTGTATCCCTCTCCCATCGAGCGGAAGAAGCGCAGCACATCCTTCTCCACCCAGAACGTCACCTTCTCCTTCTGTTGCGGGTAGCGGGCCTGTGCGATCTCGGTCCATTCGCCGGGGATGCGGCGCGCGCTCAGAACCGGGGCGTGGAGGTCCTATTCCAACTGCGCAAACACATCCCTCAGGTAATGCAGGTTCTGCGCTTCGATCTTGGTGCGGGTCTGGCGTTTGGGGCTGGGCATCGGGTGTCCTCGCATCGGTTGATGCCCCGAACCATGCCCGAAAGGCCGTTAACGAAGCCCCAGCCCACCGCGCGGAACGTCATGACGCAAGCCATACGCAAGCCAGACGCAATCCATACGCTTCGAAAATGGGGTTTTTCAGACAGTTTCGTCTTCCAGATGCAGCTTCATATCGATCAGGATCTGCTGCAACGCCACCGTTTCCCGCAGCAATCGCTTGGCCTCGTTGACCGAGATTTTCCCGTCCTCGATGGACTGGTTATACTCCGCCATCAGCATCGCAAAGCGCTGCGACAGCGTGATAACATCCTGATTTATCCCGCCTTTTCGCGGAGCGTTCTCGCCGCGCCCTTCGTAGCTAAGCGTGATCCCCCGCAAATCCGCCAAGGCCGCCGTCACATGCGGAAAGGATGCCGCCGCTTCCAACTGGGCCACGGTGTCGATGGGCATATAGCGGTCTTGGTGCTCGGCATGCTCGGAATAATACCGCCCCAACGTCGCCTTCGATTTCCCCGAAATTTCACAGGCCGCCTCGATCCCAACATCCTTCACCAAAGCCTCTGTGTGCTTCTTCAGATAGCTGCTCATCGCGGTCCTTCCTACCCCCGTGGATAGCGGGGAAATCCATTTGTCCTTTCCCATTACTGAATTTCGTCGCCCCTGTCATTTATAAAACAATCCCAACAGCTTCCGGGATTGTGCGAGTAAACGGTGCCCCCCGGCACCGTAGGGTGGGGGAAGTCCGCTTCGCCACCGGAACGGGTAAATGGTGAGGCCGTCAGGGTGCTCCAGAAGTATCCCTGACGGCTTTAGTCCCGATCTTCCTCAGGCTGTCCACTCACGGACGGGCTTCCCCCGCTCTCTCCACTTGCAGCCTGTCGAACCGCCCGTTAATTCCTTGTTCATGGCCAAGCTCTACTTCCATTACTCGACGATGAACGCGGGCAAGTCGACGATCCTGCTGCAAGCGTCCCACAATTACCGCGAACGCGGCATGGAAACCTTTCTTCTCACCGCCCGCTTCGATACGCGCGCCGGAGAAGGCCGGATCGCCAGCCGCATCGGCATCGGGGAAACCGCATCGACCTTCACGGCGGAGGACGATCTTTTTTCCATTATTGCCAATCGCTTAGAGAAAGGCCCCGTCGCCTGCATCTTCCTTGATGAGGCACAGTTCCTCACCAAGGATCAGGTCTGGCAACTCGCCCGCGCCGTGGATGATCTGGGCGTTCCGGTCATGGCCTACGGCCTCCGCGTCGACTTCCGGGGCGAGCTGTTCCCCGGCTCCGCCGCCCTCCTCGCACTGGCCGACGAGATGCGCGAGGTTCGCACCATCTGCCATTGCGGCAAGAAGGCCACGATGGTCGTCCGGAAGGGCGCGGATGGCAAAGCGCTCAAAGACGGCGCACAGGTGCAGATCGGTGGAAATGAGACCTACGAAAGCCTCTGCCGCCGCCACTGGCGCGAAGCTGTCGGTGACACGCCCAGCTAATCCCCGCTCAACCGCTAGCGGTAAGCTGGCGCACTGCGGCAAACCTGTTAACCTGACGGAAATCAGGTCAATACGGGGTGTGAAATGGTGCGGGGCTGTCTGAAAAAACCGGTTTTGCTCGCCCTTGCCTTGGCGCTCGCCCTGCTCTGCCCCCAAGAATCATCCGCACAAAACCGCCCCGCCGTAGAGGCCCAGTTCCGCTCTTG
>RFUP01000010.1 GCA_009922885.1 Paracoccaceae bacterium | reverse complement strand
TGTATTGATGCGTGTGACGATGTGATGGCCAAGATCGGGAAGCCTCGCGGCCTCATCGATTACATGGCGTTAACCGATGAGGTGAACGAGCGCGCGGGTAAGCCGCCAAAGCCGATCTGGAAGCACATTTTCCGCCCCCGCACTATTCTCTACACCACCCTGTGGTCTCTGGTGGGTGTAGGTCTGCTCGTCGCGTTGTTTATTCGTCAAGATATCGACATGACGGTGGCCCCAGTTCGAAACCCGATCTTCGTCACGCTATCGGACGGGTCTGTTCGCAATACTTATGACGTCCGGATCAGAAATAAGCACGGTGAACCGCGTACGTTCCGGGTGACTGCGAAGGGCGACCTCGCCCTGCGTGTGAACCTTGAAGGAACCGATTATGGTAACGTAACCGTGCCAGCCGACACGATGCATATCCAGCGTGTCTACATCACGGCCCCCAAAGGCTCCGTTCCGGCTGAAAGCGAACGTCATGACGTTCGTTTGTGGGTCGAAGATATTGGTAACGGAGATCGCGTCTATAAGGACACGATCTTCAATGGGAGAGCGAACTGATGATCCGCGAAATCAAGGGTAAACACGTTCTGATAGGGTTCGTTGGTGCATTCGGCGTCATTATCACGGTCAATGTGGTCATGGCGGTCAACGCGGTAAAGACATTCCCCGGCCTTGAAGTGAAGAACAGCTACATCGCGAGCCAAGAGTTCAACAGCCGCAAGGCCGCTCAAGAGGCATTGGGGTGGACGCTGGCTGTTGAGCAGCAGCCGGGAGAAATCCGCCTTGCCTTCAAGGATGCGCAGGGAGCCCCGCTATTGGTGGGCGGTTTGGAGGCGGTTATTGGCCGGCCGACCACGCAAACCCAGGATGTTACGCCGGAGTGGCGCTTCGACGGCGCGGCTTATGTTGCAAAGGTTGATCTTGCTCCGGGCAATTGGAACCTGAGACTGACTGCGGTGTCCCAGAACGGAACCGAATTTTCGCAAACGCGGGAACTTCACATCAAGGGGTAAGCGGCCATGACCGCCACGATGCGTCCTTCTATCTCGGCTTGCCCCGCGTGTATTGCTGCTCCTGGTGCGGAAGACATCGCGCAACGGGATGTGCCGAAGGAGGCCAAGCTCGCGATCTCCGTCCCCGGTGTGCATTGTGGCGCATGTATATCGACGCTGGAGCGCGCTCTTTCTACGCACCCTGGCGTCAATTCGGCCCGCGTGAACCTGACGCTGAAGCGGGCCCTTATCGAAGCGGAACCTCATGTTTCGCCAGAGGAAATCATCAGCACGATCAACGCGGCGGGATATGAAGCCTACGAACTGGATGCAGGCACACTCGCGGCAAGGGCTCAGGACAAGGCAGGCCGGGATCTGTTGATGCGGCTCGCAGTGGCTGGCTTTGCGTCGATGAACGTTATGCTGCTTTCTGTTTCGGTTTGGTCTGGTGCCGAAGGCGCGACACGGGACATGTTCCACTGGATTTCCGCAGCAATAGCCTTTCCAACTATCGCATTCTCCGGTCAGCCATTCTTCAAGAGCGCGTGGAGCGCTCTTCGAAACAAGCGCCTGAACATGGACGTTCCGATTGTTCTGGCGATTTCTCTGGCGCTCGTCACGTCGCTTTGGGAGACGATGCTCTCGGGGCACCACGCCTATTTTGACGCATCTCTCACGCTAACATTCTTTCTATTGGCAGGCCGATATTTGGATTACCGCACGCGAGCGATCGCGCGTTCCGCGGCACAGGAACTCGCCGCCTTGGAAGTGCCTCGTGCTGTGAGATTGGAAGAGGGTTTGGAGAGAACCCTTCCTGTGTCTGAACTGAGGGTCGGAGATCTGATCTTGGTCCGGCCCGGTGGGCGAATGCCGATAGATGGGGAGATCCTTGAAGGCTGGTCGGAGATTGACCGCTCACTCCTGACAGGCGAGACCCGTCCGATATTTGCCGAACCGGGCATGAGTGTGAGTGCCGGTGAAGTAAACTTGACGGGTCCTCTCACTTTGAGGGCTACGGCCGTTGGTCAGGACACATCGCTGCACCGCATGGCCGATCTCGTTGCAATCGCGGAGTCCGGGCGGTCTCGCTATACGTCTCTGGCGGATGCGGCGGCCAAACTCTATGCGCCCGGCGTGCACATCCTTGCCGCTTTGGCGTTCGTTGGCTGGTATCTCTATTCTTGGGATGTCCGGATATCGCTCAACATCGCCTCAGCCGTGCTTATTATCACTTGCCCCTGTGCCTTGGCATTGGCGGTTCCTGCGGTGACCACGGCGGCTTCCGGGCGATTGTTCAAGAAGGGGCTCTTGATCAAGGATGCCACCGCACTGGAGCGGCTCGCGCAAGCGGATACAGTGGTTTTTGACAAGACAGGCACGCTCACGGCGGGCATTCCGGAGGTCGGGGAACTGGATCATCTCGGCACGCGCGATCTGACGATTGCGCTTGGTTTGGCCACGCTTTCCTCACATCCCTTGAGCCTCGCTTTGCGCACTGCGCTTGAGGCCCGCGGCGTGAAAGCGGCGGCGCTGGAGAGCGGACGGGAAGTGCCGGGCTATGGCGCCGAGGGCCTCTGGCAAGGGCGGCAGGTGCGTTTGGGCCGCGCTCAGTGGGTTGGTGCAAAGGCGTCGGGGTCAACTGCGGCTTGGCTGGCTGTTGACGGTGAACCGCCCTTGGAAATTACCTTCTCGGATCGTCTTCGCCCCGGAGCGCAAGAAGCGGTTGCTGCCCTGCAGGCCTCTGGCCTTGAAGTTATCATGATGTCTGGTGACAGCGCAGGCGCAGTGGAAGCGCTGGCGCAGCGCTTGGGTATCGCGCAGTGGGTTGCGGAGGCATTGCCGGGCGATAAGGCCGCGCGGATTGCGCAGCTTCACGCAGATGGAAAAAAGGTGCTCATGGTTGGCGATGGCCTGAACGATACGGCAGCACTGACAGAGGCGCATGTTTCGGTTTCCCCAGCCTCTGCGCTGGATGCCGCACGCGTTGCCTCGGATATCGTCCTTCTCGGAACCGATCTTTCGCCGCTGGCCGAAGCGATCAAAGTGGCTGGGAAAGCCACGCAGCGTATTCGCGAAAACTTTCAGGTGGCGACAGTTTACAATATCATTGCCGTGCCGCTGGCGATTGCCGGGCTTTGCTCGCCGCTGATTGCTGCATTGGCAATGTCGACATCGTCGATCACCGTGTCCCTGAACGCGCTGCGCTTGAAATAAGGTAGAGAAATGAGCGTCCTCAGCTATCTCATTCCGATCTCACTGTTGCTCGGCGGGGCGGGGCTTTTGTTCTTCGTGTTCACCGTTCGGACCAATCAATACGATGACCCAGAAGGTGACGCGCGCCGCATCCTCAACGGGGATTACGACGACCGCCCCAAGACCTGAGCCTTCGTCAGCCCGGCCCCATAGTGAAGCAGGTGATCTTGCGGGCCTGCAGTCTGCGGCAGGCGAGATCGGCCATTTCCTGTGTCATCCCGAGGAACGACGCCTCGTAGCCGCCTTTGCGCTCGACGACCTTCTTCAAGGAGCCGTCGAGAGTTCCGGATTCTGCCAACGCGGTCTTTATCAAAGCCTTTTCTGCATGATAGCGGCTCGGAAACTTCCCTACATTGATCCCCCAATGGCGTCCGCCTGAGGTGGATACTCGTGTCACGACCTCCTGCAAGGCGGGTTGTGGCGGGGCAGGAATACGGGGCGCGGGCGCTGCAACCGCGACGGTTTGAACAACTGCCGGCATGGTAATAGGCTCGTTCAAAGCCAATACTTCTTCGAGCTTGGCAGGTTCTGTTTCCTCGGGCTCGGCCAAAGCGATCTTTTCCGGGCGTGCGATGGTTGGCGGGTTGATCTTAGGTGCGGCGGGCGGAGGAGCGACCTGCACATTTTCTGCGATGCTCTCGGAAACGGCTTCGGCCAGAGCGTTGCGGATATCGTCTTTCATCGCGAGCATAACAGGCGCGGGTTCGGCTGCACCCGGACGGGCTTGAGGCCTCAGGCTTGTCTTTACGGCTGTAATCAAACGAATTGTCTTGCCACGGGCATCTGGCGTGGAAGAAGAGTTGGGGCTGGTTTCGATATCGGCTTGGGCCACCAATTGCGGGCTAATCGGCTTTTTCAGCGGGGCGTTGCTGGGCGCCCGGCGGAAACCCAGATCAAGGAGTTCGGCAACTTTTGCATTCCGTGCAGCGGTCGAACGCCCGCCAAACACAGTTGCGATCACTCGCTCGTTGCCGCGCTCAGCGGAGGCCACCAGATTGAAGCCAGCGGCGCTGGTGTACCCGGTTTTAATGCCGTCGGCGCCTTTGTAGCTATCGAGAAAGCGGCGGTTCGTGCTGGAAACCGTTCCGATGCCTGCGTTGGTCGAGCGTCGCGAGAAGATGTTATAATACTGCGGATAGTCATAAATCACATGACGACCGAGCGTTGTCATGTCGCGCGCCGAGGAAAGGTGACCGTCCGCCGTGAGGCCATTGGCGTTCTTGAACGTGGTTTTGGTCATGCCCATCGCGCGGGCGGTTTGGGTCATGCGTTTGGCAAAGGCACTTTCCGTACCCGAGATTGCTTCCCCGATAGCTGTTGCCGCATCGTTGGCGGACTTTACGGCAGCGGCGCGGATCAAATAGCGGAGCTTGATCGTCTGGCCTGCCTTCAAGCCAAGTTTGGACGGTGGCTGACCCGCAGCATGGGCCGAAATCCGGACGTTGGTGTCGAGCGAGATTTCGCCACGTTCGATGGCCTGAAAGGCGACGTAAAGCGTCATCATCTTGGTCAGGGAAGCGGGATGAAGGCGCGCGTCCGCGTTCGTTGCATGCAGGACTTCACCCGTACGGGCATCAATCACCAGCGCCGCATAGGGAGCCGCGATCGCGCTCATCGGAAGGAGCACGAATACCCACAAAACGCCAACCGCGTAAAGAACGCGTCGGACCGTTGAGCGCCAATGTCTCACGTTCACTGCCATCATCTGCCTCAGTGCCGTCGGGTTTCCCGATCTGGCTTATTTTTATGTGTGAGAACGCTAGCACATGAGCCGTGATGGATAAAGCATGAATTTTAAATGACTTTTACCCGCTTCGAGCGAGTGTTTGGGCGAGGTGTTGTGGCCGCCCGGTGTCTAACCTCTAGATAAAGGGCCGGGCCACGGCCTTTATTCCAATGTTCGCAGCAATTCTGGCAGTCCGCCCAAATCGGTCAATTCGAAGAACCGCTCGTTGTCAGGGCGCTCGGCATGTTCGAGTGCCCATGTCAGTTCATGGGGCACATGGACGCCGAAACCGCCTGCGGAGATCATCGGCAGAACGTCCGACTTGAGCGAGTTGCCCACCATCATTCCCGCTTTCACATCCTGCGCGCCGAAAATCTTAAGATAAGTTGAGGCAGTCTTGTCTGACACGATTTCAACGCCGTCGAAAAGGTCACCTAAGCCCGATTGTGCCAGTTTTCTTTCCTGATCCAGAAGGTCACCCTTGGTGATAAGCAGAATCCGGTGCTTGGACGAGACTTCTTCGATCACCTCCTGAACGCGAGGAAGCAGCTCAATCGGGTGGCGGAGCATCTCCTGACCCGCGCGGATCAATTCGCCAATGATTGGTGCGGGAACGGTCTCGTCCGTGACTTCAAGGGCTGTTTCGATCATCGACAACACGAAACCCTTAATGCCGAAACCGTAATGGCCGATGTTCCGCCTCTCGGCATCGATAAGGCGCGGCATCAGTTCGCCGCCGGAGTAATACGGCTCCAGAAGTTCGGCGAAACGCTCCTGCGTCATCTGGAAGAAGCGTTCGTTGTGCCAAAGCGTGTCGTCTGCATCGAATCCGACAACAGTAACTCTTGCAACCATGCGCCACTTCCTCTTTTCACTTGCCCTGCCTCGGCTATATATATCAGTCCGAACCGAGATAACCGAGTCCGTAGGGTAGAACCCAAATGACAATCGCTCCCACAATCCAAGCCGGAAAATCCGACGAGGGCACCGATGCGGCGGTAGTCGTTGAAACCCGCGCAAAGACACGCAGGCCTCCGCTTTATAAAGTGATGTTGCTGAATGATGACTACACTCCAATGGAGTTCGTTGTGCACATTCTGGAACGCTTTTTTGGCATGACTCACGCTCAAGCCGTTGAAATCATGCTGACGGTGCACAAAAAGGGGCTGGCGGTGGTTGGCGTGTTCAGTCATGAGATCGCGGAAACCAAAGTGACCCAGGTCATGGATTTTGCACGGCGGCACCAGCACCCTTTGCAGTGCACGATGGAACGAGAGTGAGCCGCCTTCGGGCGTGGGCGACATGATAAATCAACGGTTGGCGATAGCGCGAGACGCGGAGATGCTTCCGCGCGGGCTTCTGGTAATGGGAGCAGCCGAACCCGATCCGGCACTCGCGGGGCTTGATGCGCGTTTTGTCACTTCTTCCGCGCAAGCTTCTAAGAAACTTGGGTCATCTTCGGCACAAGACGCGAAAGGCCGGTTCCCGGCTGTGCTCGTTTGTTTGCCGCGATCAAAAGAGCTTGCTCAGGGATGGATCGCGGAGGCGCTTCAGCGCACCGAGGGCGAGGTTTTTGTCGACGGGGAGAAAACCTCCGGTATCGAGAGCGTTTTTAAGGCGTTGCGAAAGACGCCAGAGCTGGCCGTCGGCGAGGCCATTTCAAAAGCCCACGGAAAGTTCTTTTCTGTGACGGGCTCTGCCGAGGCTCTCAAGGAATGGGCCTTACCGGAAGCGCCTCATGAAATCGCACCGGGCTTTGTGACTGTCCCCGGGATATTTTCGGCAGATTCCATCGACCTTGGGTCACGGTTTTTGGTCGAGAACCTGCCTGATCTGTCAGGAGAAGGGGCCGATCTTGGCGCGGGCTGGGGATACCTTGCTGCAAACGTCCTCAAATCGGCACGGGCGAAAAAACTTCACCTTGTTGAAGATGACGCACGCGCGCTGGACTGTGCGAGGCTCAACCTGACTGACGAGCGGGCGGCGATGGTTTGGGCGGATGCGTTGGAGTGGAAAAGCCCGAGGCTACTCGATTTCGTTGTCATGAACCCGCCCTTCCACTCTGGGAGAGCGTCCGATCCCGATCTGGGACGAGCCTTCATCAAGGCCGCCGCTGACGCACTTAGCCCCTCAGGGCGGTTGGTGATGGTGGCCAACAGGCACCTTGCCTATGAACCCAAGCTGAACGAGCTATTCCGGACGGTGACGCAGATCGCGGTGAACAGCCATTTCAAGGTCATTCAAGCCGAGGCACCAAATCGGTCCAAGCCGCTCGCTATCAAGCGGCAAAGACGCTAGCTTGGCGCCAGCTTTACAGGGAGATTTCCTGCATGTCCTATTCTATCAGCGGCAAGACTGCGATTGTGACGGGTGCCGCCAATGGCATCGGCCTCGCAATTGCCCGCCACTTCGCGGATCGTGGGGCGAATGTGATGTTTGCCGACATGGACGAAGAGCGGCTTCTACATGAGTTGGGCCCCAACGAAGATGGGCAAGCGACGCGGTATTTTGCAGGGGATCTTCGGGAGAAGCTGACGCTTGCCAACCTGCTTTCTGCGACGATCGATGCCTTTGATCGGGTGGATATTCTGGTGAATGCCTGTCGTCAGGTCATGGTTTCGGAAACGCTGGTGCCGGAAGAAGACGGTGTAGAAGACCTTTTTCGCCGCAATGTGCTGACGGCGCTTCGTTTGAGCCAGATGGTGGCAAAGCGGATGATCAAGCAGGCCGAGGGAACGCGCGCTCCTGCGGGGACGATCGTCAATATCTCGTCTATCATGGCGAACCGCGTCGGGCCGGGGATGTTGGCCTATTCGATGGGCGCGGCTGCCATTGACCAGATGACGCGTGCGATGGCGGCGGATCTTGCGCCTTCCGGCGTCCGTGTGAATGGCGTCGCATTCGGTTCTGTTATGTCGGCAAGCCTCATGGCCAGCCTTAAGGAAAACCCCGAATGGCGCGACCAGATCGAAGAATGCACCCCGATGGGGCGGATCGCATCTGCAAATGAACTGACCGAAACCGTTCAGTTTTTGGCGTCTGAGGCCTCAGGTTTTGTGACCGGACACATCATGGTCGTCGACGGTGGTCGCTCACTTCTGGATGCCGCCGGTCTGCCCGCGCATTAAGCGCTTTCACGTTCCAGTCTTGCAGCTTTCAACGCCTCCCGAATGATCGCCTGATCGCCGATGTGGTTCATCAAGACCAGGATCAAGCGGGCATTGAGGGCATCGCTCTCGGCTTTACTCAAGCCTTCATGGGCTGCGAGCAGATCGGCATAGGTGTCGTCTGCTCTTGGTAGATTGGGTGTGAGGATGAGGTTTGTCATCAGAGGTCTTTCCCGCAAGCACGCGCCAAAGCGGATTTGACGGCGGTTTCATCGAATTGCGCCCAACGCGCAGCAACGTGCTGGTCTGGTCGGATAAGGTAAACAGCGGAAGTTGCCGCGCCCAAGTAACGTTCGGCCAGTTCTTTGGTCGTGGCGATACTCAAGGTCCGGGCTTCAATGCCGCCGATAGAGACCGAGGCGGGCGCTTCGGCATTCAAGGCGAGCAGGGTGAAGCCTTTCCCCAACTGATCCAGCAGGAACCCACTTCCAATCGGTGCATCCGGGCAAGGGCTGCCAGGGCGGGCGCGAGCGGGTGCTTCAGTAAGGGTGTCTGAGGTGTTGAGTGGTGATGCATCGTATGTGCAAGGCATCGAAAGCCGCCCTGAATTCACGAGGGGGCGCGCAAAAGCGAAATGTTCCGAGAGATCTAGAACCGCATCGCGGAAGATGCGGCTTTGCTCTGATTTCGGCGTGATGAAATCCGTTGATCTGGAGGAATTGAGAATGTTCTCATCCGCCCCATAAACGCGCTCCACATCGTAGGTATCGAGGAGGTTATCTTTCGCCTCTCCATCGATAACCAGTTTGAGTTTCCAGATGAGGTTATCGGTATCCTGCAAGCCAGAGTTTGCACCGCGTGCGCCAAAGGGCGAGACCTGATGTGCGCTATCGCCCGCAAATAGCACGCGCCCGTGGCGGAAGTGCTCCATGCGGCGGCATTGGAAGGTATAGATCGACACCCACTCAAGCTCGAAGTTCACCTCTTCGCCCAGCATGGCTTTCAGGCGTGGGATGACGTTCTCGGGCTTTTTTTCCTTCTCTTTGTCGATGTTCCAACCGAGTTGGAGATCGATCCGCCAGACGCCATCAGGCTGTTTGTGCAAGAGCGCGGACTGCCCCTTGTTGAAGGGGGGATCGAACCAGAACCAGCGCTCAGTCGGGAATTCCGCGTCCATGATCACATCCGCGATCAAGAAGTTGTCTTCGAAGACGCGCCCGACAAAGTCGAGCCCGAGGATCTGTCGCGTGGGGCTTGCCGCACCATCGCAGGCGATCAACCAATCGGCCTCCAGTGTATAGGGGCCTTCCGGGGTCTTGACTACGAGTGAAACATGGTCACCGCGATTTTCGATGGAGGTGACCTTGCTGCCTCCGCGGATAGAGACCGGCGCGCCTTCGCTTTCCAGCGCGCGAAGGCGGTTCACAAGATATTCCTCGAAGTAATATTGCTGGAGATTGATGAACGCAGGCCGCCGATGGCCACCCTCCGGCAGAAGGTTGAAGTCGTAGACCTTACGCTCGTCAAAGAACACTTTGCCGAGGTTCCACTGGACACCCTTCTCGACCAACGGGGTGCCGCACCCCAAACGATCCGCGATCTCCAGTGTGCGCTTTGCAAAGCAGATGGCGCGGGAACCGAAGGAAACGCGGTCGTTTTCATCGACGATGACTGCTTCTATCCCCTGTTGGGCAAGGTCAATCGCGGCCGCCAAGCCCACAGGACCGGCCCCCACGATCACCACCTTGCGGCGTACTGGTGTGGCTGCGTCCTGATCGGGATGGCGCGCGTAGGGATAAAGCGGGATTTCGAAGATCTTGTTCATGTGGCACCCCGAGAAGCGAAGATGAACGGTGGCCCCTCCGGGCCACCGAAAAGGTCAGCCCTGAAGGGCTTCCCACATTTCCATGTCGCGCTGGGCCGTCCAGATGCGCGGTGTGTCGATGCCACGCGCTTCGTCATAGGCCCGGGCGACGTTGAAGGGCAGGCAATGCTCGTAAATTGCGTAATCCTTGAACTTCGGATCGCATTCCGCACGCACGGCATCCCATGCATCCTTCAGGCTACCGCCGCGCGCGGCCACGCGCTGTACCGGGCGATAGGTGGAGGCCACGAAATCGCGGGTATTCTCGATGGCGGCGTTCACCATGTCCTTGCCGATCAAGGCATCACCCCGACCCGGCGCAATCGCGTCCACGTCATACCACGCGATATTGTCGAGCGTGTCGCCCCAGTCGCTGAAATGCCCATCTCCACAGTAGCAAGCCGAGTGGTATTCCACGATATCCCCGGTGAACATCACGTTCTGATCTGGCACATGTACTACGGCATCGCCTGCCGTATGGGCGCGCCCCAAATGCATGATGTCGACGCGGCGCTTGCCGAGATAGACGGTCGTGCGGTCCGAGAAGGTGGTTGTCGGATAGGTCAGGCCGGGGATCGATTCATGCCCTTGGAAGAGGCGGGGGAAACGCTGGAATTCGCTGTCCCAATCTTCTTGGCCCCGCTCCACGACCATCGCGCGCGCGGTATCGGACATGATGATCTCCCGCGCGCCATAGGCCGAAGCCCCGAGCACGCGCACGGCGTGGTAATGCGTGAGAACGAGGTGCGAGATCGGCTTGTCCGTGACCTCGCGCACTTTTTCGATCACCTTTGCAGCAAGGCGCGGCGTGGCCTGCGCTTCGACGATCATAACGCTCTCGTCACCGATAATGACGCCAGAATTGGGGTCGCCTTCGGCTGTGAAGGCCCAAAGCCCTTCACCGACCTCGGTGAAAGAGATTTTTTTCTCAGCCATATCCCCTTGTGAGGCAAACTTCTTCGACATGGTGCGCGTTCCTTTAATAATTTCTTGTCCGGCTATTGGCGGGATCAGCGTTTGTAGGGGTTCTCGAGCGCAGGAAGGATCTGCCCTGTGCAGTCCCCGAACCCGATCACATATCCATCGCCGCGAGCCCTGCCTGTCAGGGTCAGAGTATCCCCATCTTCGAGGAATGAACGGGTTTCCCCGCCCTCGAGCTGCAGCGGTTCCTTCCCGCCCCACGAAAGCTCCAAGAGCGAACCGCGTTCTGGCTTGGTCGCCCCGGAGATGGTTCCCGACCCTAACAGATCACCCGGGTTCATCGGGCAGCCCGACGTGGTGTGGTGCGCAAGTTGCTGCGGGGCGGAGTAATACATCTCGCGGTAATTGGTGCGTGCAATGGTGCTGGCCGCCTTGCCCTTCGGGGTCAGCCGGACGTCCAGGTCGATGTTGTAAAGCATCGGCCCAGTGTCTTTGAGATGCGGGAGAAGCTCGAATTCACGCTCCGGACAGGCCACGCGGAACGGTTCGAGCGCGGCTTTCGTCACGATCCATGGCGAGATCGACGTGGCCGTGGCTTTGGCTTGAAATGGCCCAAGCGGTTGATACTCCCAAGCCTGGATGTCCCGAGCGGACCAGTCGTTCAAAAGCACATAGCCGAAGATCATCGCATCGGCCTCATCAACCGTTACCGGCCCGTCCGATGCCGAGCCGACAATCGCGCCCATTTCCAACTCGAAGTCGAACCGCCGCGACGGCAGGAAGGCGGGCAACGCATGATCAGGGGATTTCAACTGCCCCCAGGGCCGGCGCACTGGCGTTCCCGAAACAACCACCGAAGAAGCACGCCCGTTGTAACCGATGGGTATATGCAACCAATTCGGTGGCAAGGCATTGGCTGGGTCACGGAACATCGATCCAACGTTGAAGGCATGGTGCCTGCCTGCATAGAAATCCGTGTATTCCGCAACGAGGAACGGCAAATGCATCTCGGCATCGGCTTGCGACACTAACATGGGCTGTATTGCCGCCTTATGGGCGTCATTGCCAAGCAGTTCCTGCAGCCGTGCACGAAGCGCCACCCACAAAGCAGGCCCGGCCTCCATAACCTCGTTCCAGAACGGTACATCGAAAAGCGGCGTCTCGTCGAAGTCGAGCAGTCCGGTCTCTTCAGCCTTTTGGCAATCAAGGATCATGTCTCCGATTGCAACACCGCAGCGCGGGTCCTCGTCGCCGATCGAGAAAACGCCATAAGGCAGATTGTTCAGCGGGAACGGGCATTCCGGCGCATTCGCGCTCTCAAGCCAAGACGTTTTCAAGCCCATGGTGTCTCCTTCGGATGCCGGTCGCGCCCGGCCCATTTTTCTCTTTTCCAAATATCCCGGGGGGAGGCGAAGCCGGGGGGCAGAGCCCCCCTTTGCCCGGGTATCCGGTCGGTAAACCGTGAAATCCCAGCTTACTTCTTGCCAGGTGTGCCGTCGAACTTCTTCTCCAGCGTCGTCCAGCAATCGATATACTCGTCTTGCAACGGTGCCTCTTCCGCCGCGAACTTGGTGAGGTGCTGGGGAAAGCGCGTTTCAAACATGAAGGACATTGTGTTGTCGAGTTTATGCGGCTGCAGATCGGCATTGGACGCACCTTCGAATGCGTTCATGTCCGGCCCGTGGGGCATCATCATGTTGTGCAGGCTCATGCCACCGGGCACGAAGCCCTGCGGTTTGGCGTCGTATTGGCCGTAAATATTGCCCATCAACTCCGACATGATGTTCTTATGATACCATGGCGGGCGGAAGGTATCTTCGGCCACCATCCAGCGTTCGCGGAACAGGACGAAATCAATGTTCGCTGTTCCCGGCACGCCCGAGGGGGCGGTCAGCACGGTGAAGATCGAGGGGTCGGGGTGGTCGAAGAGGATCGCGCCGACCGGGCAGTAGGTGCGCAGGTCGTATTTGCACGGGGCATAGTTGCCGTGCCATGCCACGACGTCGAGCGGGCTGTGGCCGATCTCGGTCACGTGGAACTGGCCGCACCATTTGATGTAGACTTTTGAGGGCACCTCGCGGTCTTCGTAGGCTGCGACAGGTGTTTTGAAATCGCGGCGGTTGGCCATGCAATTCGCACCGATGGGGCCACGGCCCGGCAGTTCGAATTTCTGGCCGTAATTCTCGCAGACGAAGCCACGGCAGGGGCCTTCGAGCACTTCGACGCGGTAAAGCAGCCCGCGCGGGATCACGGCGATTTCCTTTGGTTCCAGGTCGATAATGCCAAGCTCGGTGTAGAATCGCAGTCGGCCTTCCTGCGGAACGACCAGCAGCTCGCTGTCGGCGGAATAGAAATACTCATCCACCATCGACTCTGTGACGAGGTAGATGTGCGATGCCATCCCGACTTGGGTGTTCACGTCCCCCGCCGTGGTCATGGTCCGCATACCCGTTAGCCAATTCAGGGGCTCGTCCGAAACCGGGACCGGATCCCAACGGAACTGCCCCATCGAGACCACATCGGGATCAATATTCGGGGCGGATTTCCAATGCGGGAGGCTGATTTTCTGATAGCGGCGCGAGTGCTTCACCGATGGGCGAATACGGTAGCACCATGTGCGCTCGTTCTGGTGCGAGGGTGCGGTGAAGGCGGTGCCGGAGAGCTGTTCGCCATAGAGGCCATAATTGCATTTCTGCGGGCTGTTCATGCCTTGGGGCAATGCGCCGGGCAGGGCTTCGGTTTCGAAGTCATTGCCGAAACCGGGCATATAGCCCGGGGTGGTGCCCATCGGGGTGGGCGCTTGCACGAAACTATGGGGGCGTTGCTGCTGATTCATGGCTTCTCCTCCGGAAACTGTTGCGGAGTTAATGGTTGATTTTGTAACTAACAACAGGAGAGGTGCCGCCAATGGATGAAAAAGACGCGTTTCAATTGCAGGATTTCCTGCCCTATCTGCTCAATCAAGCGGCTGAGGCGGCGTCGCTTTCGTTCCAGAAGGTTTACAAGGGGCGTTACGGGATGTTGCGGACAGAATGGCGGGTGCTGTTCCATCTGGGCCTTTACGGACGGCTGACGGCGACCGAGATCGGGGAGCGGTCTGGGTTGCACAAGACGAAGATCAGCCGTGCTGTCGCGGCGTTGGAGGGGAAACGGTTTATCGTGCGGGAGCGGGACGACGAGGATCGTCGCGTGGAATATCTGACGCTCACGACGTCTGGTTTGGCTGCATACAAAGACTTGCGCGCGATTGCGCAATCGCATGAGGAGCGGTTGCTCAAGGCATTTACGCCGGAGGAGGCCGCGCTTCTCAAGCGCGGGTTGAAGCGATTGGCGGGTGCATAATCCCTCTTTACTTCCCCTTCGAGGCTGGTGATTGCTTGCGCCATGTTCAAGACCGATCAAGCCAAGGGCCTCTTCCTCACCACACTCGGCGCGCTGACCATCGTGCCGGACTCGCTTTTCGTCCGGCTTATTCAGGCGGACGGGTTAGTGGTCGCGTTCTGGCGCGCCATTCTGGTGGGCGCGGGGGTCATGCTGTTCTCGCTTCTGATGAAGGGTCCGGACGCGTTCAAGGCGGTGTTCCGCGCCGGTTTCCCGGGGGTTTTCTACATCTTCGTCGTGGGCCTCTCGGGCGTTATGTTCATCGTGGCGGTCAGCCTGACGAGCGTGGCCAACGTGGTGTTCATCATTGCGACAATGCCGGTTTTTGCTGCTGTTTTCAGTAGGATAATCCTAGGAGAAGCAATCAGTGGCCGGATGATGATTACGATCATGGCGGTGTTTCCGGGGCTGGCGATCATCGCTTATGGCTCCGGCCAGAACGAGAGTACATCTTTCGCCGGCGACTTGGCGGCGCTGTCGGTGTCGATGCTCTATGCCTTGGCGCTGACGATGATCCGCAAGGTGAAAGCCGTGTTCATGGTGCCTGCTGTGGGTATGGGATATTTCGGCGCGGGCGTGGTGCTTTACTTCTTCACCGATCCGTTTTCGGTGCCGCTGAACCAGTCGTGGCTGGTGCTCTTGCATGCGGCGTTTATCGCCGCTTCGGCCACGTTCATGGCGCTCGGGCCGCGCTATATTCCTTCGGCGGAAGTGGCGCTCTTGATCCTTCTGGAATCCGTGCTGGCGCCGATCCTCGTTTGGGCGGTGGTCGGCGAAGATCCGGGCGCCTGGACTCTGGTCGGCGGGGCGGTTGTGCTTTCGGCGCTGGGGATTTCCAACTACTTGGCGCTGAGGGCTGCGCGGCGGCGACCGGTGCCGCCGCTGCCGCATTGATCCTTAGAAATTCACCTCGACACCCGGCAGATTGAGCGCTTTCAGAAGGTCGCGCAGTTCTTGGCGGGCGGCGACGTTCGAGATGTTGAGCTGCTTCACGCCGATATCCTTGAGGTCGAGAAGCGTGAGGCCGCGCGGGAACAACTCGCGGAAAATCACGCGTTCGGAGAATCCGGGGGCGACGCGGAAGCCGATGCGCTTTGCCAGATTGGCCAGCGCGCTCTCCATTTTCTGTTTGTTCACCATTGCCTGCGCGCCGAGGCGATTCCGCAAGACAACCCAGTCAATCGGCTTCAATCCGGCTTGCGCGCGAAGCTGACGGGCCGACCAGACCATTTCGGAATAGACCGAGGGGCCGATAATCTTGCGCCCGTCGGTATCGACGCGGGCCAGAAGATCGAAGTCGACAAAGCTGTCGTTCAGCGGCGTGACCAGCGTATCGGCCAGAGAATGCGCCACCTGGCTCAGGCGGGTATGCGAGCCGGGGCAATCGATGATGATGAAATCCGAGCCGCTCTCAAGCGCGGCAATGCCTGCAGCAAGGCGGCGATCGTAGACGTTCTCGCCGGGCTGAAGCTCTGCCGCATCCACCTCCGGCAAGTCAACGTAAGTGGGCGAAGGCAGCGCAAGAGCCGCTTTCGTGAGGTATTTGGTGCGGTTCTCAAGATAGCGGCCAAAGGACTTTTGGCGCAGGTCGAGATCGAGAGCGCCCACACGGAAGCCCATACGGGCCAGAGCCGTTGCGATATGCATCGACACAGTCGACTTGCCCGCACCGCCCTTTTCGTTACCCACAACAATGATATGCGCCACTATCAGGCTCCCTGTCTGTGCCCGTTTCTCGGTCGGGCGTCGCTTGGCGCTACCGTATCGTGCAGGCGCGTTCAAGGGAAGTTGAGCCGCGATTTGTAGCCCGTAAAAATGAAAACGCCGCCCATGGGGGCGGCGCTTCCTTAAGGTTTTCAGAACAATTAGAAGCCGAGGCCGGCGTACTTGTTCTTGAACTTCGACACGCGGCCCCCGGTGTCGAGCAGACGCGCGCCGCCGCCGGTCCATGCCGGGTGAACGGTCGGGTCGATGTCGAGTGCCAGCGTTTCGCCTTCCTTGCCCCAGGTCGAACGAACCTGGAAGGAGGTGCCGTCGGTCATCTTCACTTCGATGAAGTGATAGTCGGGGTGAATGCCCTTTTTCATCGGTCCTCTCCTTACGCTTCGGATTTGGCTTTGTAGTTGGTGACTTCCGCAATACGTGCGGACTTACCGCGACGCGAACGGAGGTAGTAGAGCTTGGCGCGGCGCACGCGGCCACGGCGCACAACGGTGATCGAGTCGATGTTGGTCGAGTAGAGCGGGAACACACGTTCCACGCCTTCACCGAAGGAAATCTTACGCACGGTGAACGAACCAGCGATGCCCGAGCCGTTCTTGCGGCTGATGCAAACGCCTTCGTACATCTGAACGCGCGAACGGGTGCCTTCGGTCACTTTGTAACCAACGCGAATCGTGTCGCCAGCTTTGAAATCCGGAATTTCTTTACCGAGAGCGGCGATTTGTTCCGCTTCGATCTGTGCGATCAGGTTCATCTGATCTCTCCTATGTTGCTCACGGTTGTTCCGTGACGTGAACGCGCCCCAGAGCTCTTGGCCTTCGATCAGGTCCCTATCATATTGATAAGCCTGCCAGAGTTTCGGTCGACTGTGCTTTTGTGCCGGCATCATCCTGATGCCTTGCGGATCGGCCCACTCGAAGAAAGCAGGAATCACACAAGGCGGAGTCCGCCCGGATCGCGGCCTAATGTCAGAATTCCCACGAAATCGCAAGCCGTTAACGAAGGCGGAAACCCCGTTTCCGAAGCGTATGGATTGCGTATGGCTTGCGTATGGCAAGCGTCATGACG
>RFUP01000090.1 GCA_009922885.1 Paracoccaceae bacterium | reverse complement strand
AGGCTACACAGCAAGCACATTGTGAAAGACGATGTGTACCAATTGCGTGCGGTAGCGTCACAGCTGATCGCCGATCCTGCGGTTCACGGCATACTGATGACCGGGGGCACTGGCTTCACTGCGAGAGACAACACGATGCGCGCGATTCAGCCACTGCTGGACGTACATATCGAGGGTTTTGGTGAGTTGTTCCGACAACTTTCCTATGCCGAGATAGGGACATCCACCATCCAGTCCCGTGCCTTCGCAGGCATGGCGAATGGTTGTATCGTGTTTTGTGTGCCAGGCTCTCCAGGCGCCTGTCGCACCGCCTGGGAAGGCGTCATCGCCGAGCAGCTGGATAGTACCCACAAGCCCTGTAATTTTGTCGACAAGCTGAAGCTGGACTAGTTGCTGCCAGCGTGCCGCCCAGGCTCAGGCTTCCACATCGATCCGGTATCCCACCCCGCGCAGCGTCGTGATGCTTACCGCACTGCCCGCCAACTTCTTGCGCAGCCGCGCCACATAAAGCTCGATCGCGTTCACCCCCACATCGGCATCGTCGAAGCTATATAAGGAGTCGTAAAGCCGCTGCTTCGTCAGGCTCTGCCCCGGATGGCGCATCATCACTCCCAGAAGCGCCGCCTCGCGCCGCGTCAACTCCAGCCGCTCGCCCGCCAAAGTCGCACTTTGGCTCGCCGGATGGTAACTCAACGGCCCTAATAAGGCCCGAAGCCGTGCCTCCAACTCGCGCTGATCGAAGGGCTTGCCCAGATAATCATCCGCCCCGAAATCCAAGGCCGTCACCCGATCTTCTACCGAAGCCAGCGCCGTCAGCATCAACACAGGCGTCCGGTCTCCTTTGGCGCGCACCCCGCGCAGGAAAGAAAGCCCCGACCCGTCCGGCAGATTGATATCGAGTACAATCGCATCATAGCGCTGCACCGCATGGAAATCCTCCGCCGCCGCGATGTCGCCTGCCAGATCGCACACGATGCCAGAGCGCGCAAAACGTGCCGCCACGCCTTCCGCCAAGTCTTGAGCATCCTCCACCATCAAAACGCGCATGCGCCCAGCATCCTCCCCATGCTGTCAGCCTGACAGGTTCGTGACAGGTTTCCCCGTTATCACCCTTGTCTAACCCGCAGCGGGGAGGCTGCAAAGCACTGTCAGGCGTCGCGGGGATAATAGCTCCGGCGGAACACCCGCTGGTACACTGGAGGAGACAGACATGAAATTCACCGCATCGCGCGGCCTCGTCGCCGCAGCGCTTCTCGGCCTTTCCGCGTTCGCCGCTTCGGCCGAAGGCTTCAAGCCCGAGAACCCCGAATGCATCGCCCCCGCAAACCCCGGTGGCGGTTGGGACTTCACTTGCCGCCAAGTGGGCAAAACCCTGCAAGACCTCGGCCTGATCGACAAGACCATGCAAGTCGTCAACCTCGCCGGCGGCGGCGGTGGCGTGGCCTTCGCGGAAGTCGTCAACAAGCGCAATGACAGCAACGACCTGATCGTCGCTGCGTCCTCGGCCACCGCAACCCGTCTCGCCCAAGGTGCCTACCCCGGCAATACCATGGACCAAGTCCGCTGGATCGGTTCCGTCGGCGCGGATTACGGCGTGATCGCCGTCGCCAAGTCGAGCGCCGTCAACACCCTGCCGGAACTCCTCGACCAGATCAAAGCCGACCCGACCACCGTCTCCATCGCAGGCGGCTCCGCTGTCGGCGGCTGGGACCACCTCAAGGTCCTGATCGCCGCCAACGCCTACGGCATCGATGATGTCCGCTCCGTGAAATACATCGCCTTCGACGGCGGCGGCGAAGCCGTCACCCAGCTTCTCGCTGGCTCCGTTCAGGCCTTCACCGGCGACATCTCCGAAGCCAAAGGCTTCGTCGACTCGGGCGACATTAAAGTGATCGCCGTTCTCGCCCCCGAACGCCTCTCCGGCGCTTTCGCTGACATGCCCACCGCGAAAGAGCAGGGCGTTGACGCGATCGGCGCCAACTGGCGCGGCTTCTACGCACCGGGCGGCATGTCCGACGATGCGTATAACGCATGGGTCGAACAGGTCGGCAAGCTCTACGCGTCGGCCGAATGGAAAGCCACGATGGAAGCCAACGGCCTCGCGCCGCTCAACCTCCAGGGCGCGGCCTTCCAGGAATTCGTGGCGAACTCGGTGAACCAGATCGCCGACATCTCCCGCGAAATCGGCATCATCAAGTAATGCCTCCGGGTGTCGGGCCACACGCCCGGCACCCCCTCCGCCCCCTCAGGCGGGGTCCGTAATCAGTCCAACACCCCCGAAGGAGGTCCCATGAGCGACCGCATCTTCGGCCTCGTCGGCGCCCTTCTCGCCATCGGATATGCCTTTGCCGCGATGCAAATCGAGGAAAGCTTCCTATCCGACGTCGTGGGCCCCAAGGCCTTCCCCCTCATCATCGCCACCGTTCTCGGCATCAGCTCGCTCGTCATCGCGCTCCGCCCCGATGCATCGCCCGTCTGGCCGCCCCTGAACCGTCTGGCCGAGATCTTCGCCGCCGTTGTCGTGATGATCCTCTACGCGGAACTCCTGCCCGAGATCGGCTTCATCATCGCCACCGCCTTCGCCGCCGCCTATCTGGCATGGCGCTTGGGCTCTTCGGTGCTCGAACTCGTTCTCGTCGGCCTCGGCACCTCCATCGGCATCTACGCCATCTTCCACCTTGTGCTGGGCCTCTCGCTCGCACGCGGCCCCTTCGGCTTCTAAGGAGCACGCAGCATGGAAACCCTTTCCGCACTGGCCGACGGTTTCGCCATCGCCCTGACATGGCAAAACCTCGCCCTCGCCCTTCTGGGCTGCTTCCTCGGCACCATCATGGGCGCGCTTCCGGGCCTCGGCCCGTCGAACGGCGTGGCGATCCTCATCCCCCTCGCCTTCACCATGGGCCTCGGCCCCACCCCCGCGCTCATCCTCCTCACCTCGGTCTATTACGGCGCGATGTATGGCGGGCGGATATCGTCCATCCTGCTCAACATCCCCGGTGACGAACCTGCGATGATGACCTGCCTTGATGGCTACCCGATGGCCCAGAAAGGCCTCGCGGGCCAAGCCCTCGCCATCTCCGGCATCGCGTCTTTCGTGGGCTCCTTTCTGGCCACATGGGGCCTCGTGCTCCTTGCACCGCAACTCGTGAAAATCGCGCTCCTCTTCGGCCCCGCCGAGTACTTCGCGCTCTTCGCATTGGCCTTCATGACACTCGGCGGCGTTTCCTCCACGAACCAAGCGAAATCCGCCTTCGCCGCCGCCCTCGGCCTCGCGCTCGCGATGATCGGCGTGGATACCCAAACCGGCGTGCCGCGCTTCACCTTCGGCGAAGTCCACCTCTATGACGGCCTCGATTTCCTCGTCGCCATCGTCGGCCTCTTCGCGCTGTCCGAAGTCTTCATCTTCCTCGAAAACCGCCACGGCGGCGCGGATGGTGACAGCACCAAGCTGAAAGTCGGTCGCCTCACGCCCCCCGTCTCGATGATCCGCGAAACCACCCCCACCATGCTCCGCAGCTCGTTCCTCGGCTTCCTCGCCGGCGTGCTTCCCGGCGCAGGGGCCTCGCTCGGCTCCTTCATCTCCTATTCGATGGAAAAGCGCTTGGTGGACAAGAAGGGCACCTTCGGCAAAGGCGACCCGCGCGGTGTGGCCGCGCCGGAAGCAGGCAACAACGCCGCCGCTGGTGGCGCCCTCGTACCGATGCTCGCCCTCGGCGTTCCCGGCTCGGGCACCACGGCCGTTCTTCTCGCCGTGCTCCTCTCGCTCAACATCACCCCCGGCCCGCTTCTCTTCAGCCAGAATCCCGACGTCGTCTGGGGCCTCATTGCCGCGCTCTTCATCGCCAACTTCATGCTTCTGGCGATGAACATCCCCATGGTCGGCCTTTTCACCCGCGTCCTCATGGTGCCCCCGCGCATCCTGATGCCTGTGGTGGCGATGGTCTCCTTCGTGGGCATCTACGGCATCTCCGGCTCCAGCTTCGACCTGCTGGTGATGATCGGCTTCGGTGTGCTGGGCTGGGTCTTGCGGAAATTCGATGTGCCGCTCGTCCCGATCATCCTCGGCACGCTTCTCGGCAACACGATGGAGAACAACCTCCGCCGCGCCATCGCCATCGACAACGGCGACTGGTTCACCCTGATCGACAGCCCCCTTGCCATCGGCCTCTGGGCAGTCGCCATCTTCGGCTTCGTCCTGCCGCTGATCGTCGGGCGCAGGCTCAAATCCTCGATGCGGAAAAAACCGCACGCAGAAGGCTCCACCAAGGATTGATCCTCTAGAAACTCAAGCGGCCAGCCCTCGGGTTGGCCGTTTCTCTAAAGCGTTTCCAGCCACCTTTAATTCAATCTTGCCTTCCTTTGCGTTTGAGCCGCAGGCGAAAGGCAGTGAAGGAAGGCTCTATATGGCTGGAAATGCTATTCGCGCCCTACTCGCCCGGCTCCCGCGCATAGATATCCTCGTAACGCGTGATATCGTCCTCGCCCAAATAGCTGCCCGTCTGCACTTCGATCAGTGTCAACGGCATCTTGCCGGGGTTCTCCAAGCGGTGCATCGCGCCCAAGGGAATATAGACAGACTCGTTCTCGCTCACGAGCTTCACCTGATCCCCGATCTGCACCCGCGCCGTGCCTTCCACAACGATCCAGTGCTCGGCGCGGTGATGGTGGCTCTGCAAGGAAAGCGCTCCCCCCGGTTTCACCACGATCCGCTTCACCTGAAAGCGCCCGCCCGTCGCCAGCCGCTCACCCCAGCCCCAAGGCCGATAATCCCGCGCCGCTTCCTCGGCCTGCGCGGCACCCTTCGCCTTGAGCGCCTCAACGGCCGCCTTCACCTCTTGCGCCCGCGCGCGCGGCGCAACCAGAACCGCGTCCGGCATCGCCACAACCACCATATCTTCCAGCCCGATGCCCACAAGCTCTTGCCCCGGCACCTCCGCCCTCAGAAGCGAACCCGCGCAATCCAAAGCCGTCACCGGCCCTTCGGTTACTGTGCCTGCACCGCCCGAACGCCACACCGCATCCCAATTCCCAAGGTCCGACCACGCGCCCCGATAAGGCATCACCACCAAATTCTCGGCCTTCTCCATAACCGCGTAATCTACCGAGATATCCGGCATCCGCGCCCAAGGCCCCTTGGCCAATCGCAAGAACTCCAGATCATGCCGCGCGTCCTGCAGCGCTACCCGCGCCTGCGCCAGAATATCCGGCGCATAGCGCTCGAAGGCTTCGATCACCGCATCGGTCGTCGCCAAAAAGATCCCCGCGTTCCAGAGATAGCCGCCAGAGGCCAGCATCGCCTCTGCCGCTTCCGCCGTGGGCTTTTCGATAAAACACCGCAACGTGCGCGGCCCCGCATCTGCCGCCAGAGGGTCCACCTCCAACCAGCCATACCCCGTTTCCGCGCGATCAGGCTTGATCCCGAAGGTCACGATCTGGCCCGCATCGGCGGCAGGAATCGCCGCGCGCACCGCCTCCATGAACCCTTCACCATCGGCGATCTCGTGATCCGACGGCGCGATCAGCATCAACGCGCCCGATGCCCGCTCCTCCAGATACAAAGCCGCCGCCGCAATCGCGGGCGCCGTGTTGCGCCCCTCCGGCTCGATCAGGATATCGCCCGTGCCGCGCATCTGCTCGGCCACCATGAACCGGAA
The DNA here is from genome assembly GCA_009922885.1 of Paracoccaceae bacterium. Classification (GTDB taxonomy): domain Bacteria; phylum Pseudomonadota; class Alphaproteobacteria; order Rhodobacterales; family Rhodobacteraceae; genus UBA9554. The sequence goes on along the minus strand of RFUP01000090.1, from coordinate 2,458 downwards.
CTCCGAGGCCGTCACCGCCAAGGGTCGCGCCATGCCCGCCCCCGTCAACCGCTGCACTGTGGATTGAAACAGGCTCACACCGCCCCGCGTCAGTGCGAATTGCTTCGGGAAACTCTTCCGCGACAACGGCCAAAGCCGCGTGCCACTGCCCCCACAAAGGATCACCGGATGGATCTTCCGTGCCATAACGCTCCGCCTTCCTGCCCTCATTATCGCACGAACCAGCCTATTCGCATAATCCTTAAGCGTGCGTTAACACGCATCGTGAACCAACCCGCTCCCTCAAAGAACGGCTCTTTCCCGCATCATTACACCCCTATCAGGGCATTTTTCGGGCATCCACGCGCAAAAGCCAAAGATCCACCAGATCCCGCTCCGCCGCCGTCAACACCCGGTGGCGCGGATAAAGCGGGGCCGCGCGGTCATCCAGAATGGGCGCGTCCCAGCCCTGCGTGGTCTCGAAAAATCCGGCCACACCCGCTTCTCCGAACTCGCGCAAATAGCCCTGCACCACCACATCGAGGTAACTCAACAGAACCGGGCTTTCGGGCGTCGGCGCATGGTGCTGCCCCTCGGGGATCGCATAGATCGCCACATCGGTTTCCGGATGCAGATCGTGCTCCGCCTCCGCCCCCAGCGCCACCCGCTCATAGGCAAACTCGCGCGCGTCCAACGCGGCCCAATCGGCCCCCGGCACCTCCGCCATCAGGCCCTCAAGCACCACACCCGGCGCGCGCACCACGGTGAGAAACGCGATCTCCCGCATCGGGCTCCGCCGCCATTCCCGCCGCCATCCGGTCACTCGCGCCGCCCGCACGGGCGCATAGTCATGCGTGCTGCGGTTCACCAAACTGCCATAGCCGAAAAAATGCGGGCCTCGCCCCGATTGATCCATATCAACGCAATCCCTGTTGTTTCGCGCAATGTGCATCCCGATTGCATCTTAGGAAAGGCCGGACCAGTGCGTATCACCAAACGGACCAACCTCGCCATGCGTGTCCTGATGTATTGCGGTGTGAACGCAGACCGCTTGGTGACGAAAGCGGAAATCTCCGGCCGCTGCAACACCTCCGAAAACCACCTCGCGCAAGTTATCAACCAATTGGGCCAATTGGGTTATCTCCACACCCAGCGCGGCCGCAACGGTGGCTTGATGCTCGCCCGCCCGATGTCGGAAATCGTCGTGGGTCAGGTCTTCCGCGATGTCGAAGCAGGCGTTCCGGTGGCCGAATGCTTCGCCGATGTGGATAATTCCTGCCCCCTCGTCGATGCCTGCCGTCTGCGACTCGCCCTGGGCGACGCGGTCGAGGCCTTCTACAGCCATCTCGATGGAATCACGCTTGATTCTCTCGTCTGCGGCAACGGCGCGCTCGAAACGATGCTCACCAGCTTCTCCTGCCGCACCCCGGCCGAAAGCTGAGTTTCCGACACGCCCTTAACCAATCGGCTCAAAAACGACCTCTTGTCGAACGCTTTCGACTTGGGCTAGAGGTAAAGCATCAGATCGGGAGAACCGGAGCAAGTCCGGTGCCGAAGGAGCAACCGCCCCGGAAACTCTCAGGCCCAAAGGACCTTTCTGATACCAACACTCTGGAGAGAGGCCTTGAATGGCCCGCCGAAGGGATAGCGATCTCAGGCGCAACGGACAGAGGGGGCATTGTCGAGGATCCCGCAAGGGAGGCTCGGGAATGCCGGGAGACCGGCCAGAAAACGGAGGCCGGGAAAGATGCCCGAACTGAACGAACTGCCGCTCGCCGCCCTGCATGTGGAACTTGGCGCGCGCATGGTGCCCTTCGCAGGCTGGAATATGCCCGTGCAATATCCGATGGGCGTAATGGGCGAACACCAGCACACCCGCACCGCCGCTGGCCTCTTCGATGTCAGCCACATGGGCCAAGTGATCCTGCGCGGCCCGAATGCCGCACAAGCGCTCGAAACCCTCGTCCCCGCCGATATCGTGGGCCTCAGCGAAGGCCGCCAACGCTATGCACTCTTTACCAACCCGGAAGGCGGCATTCTCGATGACCTCATGGTCGCCAACCGCGGCGACCACTTGTTCCTCGTCGTCAACGCCGCCTGCGCCGCGCAAGACATCGCGCATATGCAAGCCCATCTCCCCGCCCTCGGCGTGAGCGTCGAGGTCATCTCGGACCGCGCGCTTCTGGCGCTCCAAGGTCCGGGCTCCGAAGCCGCCCTCGCCACGCTCCTGCCCGAGGTTGCCGCGATGCGCTTCATGGATGTGGCCGTTCTTGGTGATATCTGGGTTTCGCGCTCGGGCTACACTGGCGAAGACGGCTATGAAATCTCCGTCCCCGCCGCCAAAGCCGAGGCCTTCGCCCGCCAGCTTCTCTCCATCGACGCCGTCAAACCCATCGGCCTCGGTGCGCGCGACAGTCTGCGGCTCGAAGCGGGCCTCTGCCTCTACGGCCATGACATCGACACCGGAACCACCCCGAAC
>RFUP01000089.1 GCA_009922885.1 Paracoccaceae bacterium | reverse complement strand
ATCTCACGCGCCGCTGAAACGATCCCGTCCGCCACTGTGTGCCGTTCCACGCGACGGCTCGCCTCGATCACCTCGCGGTAAATCGGGTCATGCTCCACCTCGCGGGCCACGTTATCCATCGTCTGCACGGCTTGCACCGGATATTGCCCCGCCGCACTTTCCGCCGAGAGCATGATCGCATCCGCCCCTTCGTAAATCGCCGTTGCCACGTCAGAAACTTCCGCGCGCGTCGGCATCGGGCTTTCGATCATCGACTCGAGCATCTGCGTGGCCACGATCACAGGCTTCGCCACCGAACGGCACTTGCGCACCAAACGTTTCTGGATCGGCGGCACATTCTGCACCGGAAGCTCCACGCCCAGATCCCCACGCGCCACCATGATCCCGTCCGAAACCGCGAGGATTTCGTCAAAGCTCTTCACAGCAGAAGGCTTTTCGATTTTCGACAGGATCGCCGCCCGCCCCTTCGCCAAGGCCCGCGCCTCTTCCACATCGCTTGCACGCTGCACGAAGGAAAGCGCCAGCCAATCCACGCCCAAAGCGCAGGCAAATTCCAGATCCTTGCGGTCTTTCTCGGAAAGCGCGGCCAGAGGCAGCACAACGTCCGGCACGTTCACCCCTTTGCGGTTCGAAATTGTGCCCCCCGTCACCACAACGCAATCGGCAAAGTCAGAACCACAGCGCTCAACCCGCAGCCGGATTTTGCCGTCGTTCACCAGCAAATGCGCGCCAACCTCAAGGGCAGCAAAAATCTCCGGATGCGGCAAGCACACCCGCGTCGCATCGCCCTCGGCGGGGTCCAGATCCAGCCGGAATGCGCCCCCCTCGGCAAGCTCTTCCGCTCCGTTCTTGAACGTCGCAACCCGAAGCTTCGGCCCCTGCAAATCGGCGAGAATGGCAATCGGGCTGTCCAGATCGCGCTCGACCTGCCGAATATTCGCATGACGCGCCGCCAGTTCCTCATGCGTTCCGTGGCTCATATTCAAACGGAACACATCCGCCCCCGCCTCATGAAGGGCCCGAATGGCCTCATAGCTGGAGGATACAGGCCCCAAGGTAGCCACGATTTTTACGTTGCGGTGACGTCTCATTCACTCTGCCTCTCTGTTCGCACAGGGCTTCGAACCCTTTTGCACATCATTGTTTAATTTCCTTTCCCCGACAACTCGCCTAAGTGTCGCTACAAGACCTAAGGTGACATCATGACCTACGCCCCTTACGCCATTTTCGGAGAAAACCGCCCCTCGCGCTGGCTCGTCACATGCGACCATGCTGCAAACACCGTTCCGGACTTCGTCAATGGCGGTTGCCTCGGCATTTCGCCCGCAGACCTGAACCGTCATATCGCTTACGATGTCGGCGCGGCGGGCCTCACGACGGCTCTCGCGGAAGCGCTGGACGGCCCTGCCATCCTGTCGAACTTCTCGCGTCTGGTGATCGACCCGAACCGCGGCGAAGATGATCCAACCCTCCTGATGAAACTCTACGACGGCACGATCATTCCCGGCAACCGCCATGCCGGCGCAGAAGAACTCGAAGCGCGCAAGACCGCCATGTATCGCCCGTATCATGCCGCCTACGCAGGCCTCGCAGGGCGCCGGAGCGATACGGTGATCTGCGCCGTCCACTCGTTCACCCCCCAACTGCGTGGCCGACCCCTCCGGCCTTGGCACGTGGGCATCCTCTATTCGCACCTCGATGAACGGCTCGCCCTGCCCCTGATTGCGCGCCTCCGGCAGGAACCCGACCTCTGCATCGGCGACAACGAACCCTATTCCGGCCACCTGCCGGGCGACGCGATCGATCGCCATGCCCTCAAGCCCGGCCGCCCGAATATCCTGATCGAACTTCGCAACGACCTGATCGGCACCGAAGCCGAACAGATCAAATGGGCCAAACGGCTGGCGCCGATCCTCGAAGAGGTTCTGGCCGCCAGCGGATTGTAAAAGGAGAACCACCATGGACAAGATTGACGACCGCACCATGCTCGAACTGGAAGCCGCCGCCTTCCGCACCCTCCGCCATCACCTGATGGAAAAGCGCACCGATGTCCAAAACATCGACCTGATGAACATGGCAGGCTTCTGCCGCAACTGCCTCGCCCGCTGGGTGCAGGAAGCCGCGAACGAACGCGGCATCGCCATGGACAAGGAAGAGGCCCGCACACTCTATTACGGCATGCCCTATGAGACGTGGAAAGACCTCAACCAGACCGAAGCCGATGCCGCCAAGAAAGCCGCCTTCGACGTGGCCTTCGCGGAAAACGTCGGCAAGAAGGACTAAGCGCACTTCCTGCGGTAGCGCAGGAGATTTTTGCGTGAAATAACAAAATGACAGGACAGGATTGCACGATTTGGCATCATCTCGCCGAATTAGCAAACCTGTCCCGCCCCACTTGGCGCATCATTAGGGCAAATTCCCAAATGGAGACGCGCCATGATCGAGACCCCCTACCTCCTCTTCCTCGGCGATGCGCCGGATATGCTCGCGGCCAAAGTCGCCATCGGCATCCGCGACTGGCGCCCCGAATACGCCGTCGGCCAATATCGCATGGACGGGTGCAAAGCTGATCTGGGTCTGCCGGATCTGAGCCTTGAGGAAGCGAAGGCCAAGGGCGTCAAAACCCTCGTGATCGGCGTGGCCAACCGTGGCGGCATCATCAGCCCCGCGTGGAAAAAGGTGCTCGTTCAGGCCCTCGAAGAAGGCTTTGATCTGGCCTCCGGCCTCCACAACCTCCTGCGCGACGAGCCCGATCTGAAAGCCGTGGCCGAAGCCACTGGCCGCCAGCTTCACGACGTGCGCGTGCCTTCGGTGCAATACCCGATTGCCAACGGCGTCAAACGCCGCGGCAAGCGCTGCCTCGCCGTGGGCACGGATTGCTCTGTGGGCAAGATGTACACCGCGCTTTGCATGGAAAAAGACATGCGCGAACGCGGTATGAAAGCCACCTTCCGCGCCACGGGCCAGACGGGCATCCTGATCACTGGCGGCGGCGTGCCGCTCGATGCCGTGATCGCCGATTTCATGGCTGGTTCCATCGAATACCTCACCCCCGACAATGATGCCGATCACTGGGATCTCATCGAAGGTCAGGGCTCGCTCTTCCACGTGTCCTATTCCGGCGTGACCCTCGCGCTCGTGCACGGCGGCCAGCCGGATGCGCTCGTGGTCTGCCACGAACCCACCCGCCCCCATATGCGCGGCCTGCCGGGTTACAAGCTCCCGACCCTGGAACAAGTGCGAGACATGGCGCTGGCACTCGCGCGTGTCGCCAATCCGGCAGCGCAAGTGATCGGTTATTCGATCAACACCCAGCACATGAAAGAAGACGAGGCCCGCGCCTATCTGGCAGAGGTCGAGCGCACCCTCGGCCTTCCCGCCACCGATCCCTATCGTTTCGGCGCCGGGAAACTGGTAGACGCCTTGGCGACGCTATGAGGACAGAGCGAGGGGCGCTGCCCCTCGCGCTCCCCGGGATATTTAGGCCAATATGAAAGACAAGATGCAGCTCTCCGTAACCCGCGATGTTTTCAAACTGGCACAGGTTTTCACGATTTCTCGTGGCAGCCGCACTGAAGCGCATGTCCTCACCGTTTCTGTGACCGATGGGGGCGTGACCGGGTTTGGCGAATGCGTGCCTTATGCGCGCTATGGCGAGACGCTGGAGAGTGTGGAAGCCGAGATCCGATCCCTGCCTACCGTATTTGATCGCACGGCCTTGCAAGGATTGTTGCCCGCAGGCGCTGCCCGCAATGCCGTTGATTGTGCCTTGTGGGATCTGGAGGCGAAGCGCGCCGGAAAGCGGGTGTGGGAGCTGGCGGGTTTAGCTGCGCCGAAGCCAGAGATCACGGCTTACACGCTGTCGCTGGCTTCGCCCGAAGAGATGGAGGCGCAGGCCGCCAAGAACGCGTTCCGACCGCTCTTGAAGATCAAGCTCGGCACGCCCGATGACATGCCGCGCCTCGAAGCGGTGCGCCGGGGCGCGCCGAAATCCACGATCATCGTGGATGCGAACGAAGGCTGGAGCGCGGAGGTCTATGCCGATCTTGCCCCCCATCTGGTACGGATGGGCGTTGCCCTTGTAGAGCAACCCTTGCCTGCGTCGCAAGACGATGCGCTGCTTGGCATGACGCGCCCCTTGCCTGTTTGCGCCGATGAAAGCTGCCATGATCGCGCGTCGCTCGCGGCGTTGCAGGGCAAGTATGACGTGATCAACATCAAGCTCGACAAGACTGGCGGCCTGACCGAGGCGCTGCTCCTGCGCGAAGCCGCATTGGCAGAAGGCTACAAGGTGATGGTGGGCTGCATGGTCGGCTCGTCACTGGCCATGGCCCCTGCCACTTTGGTTGCGCAGGGTGCGATGGTCACCGATCTCGATGGCCCGCTCCTTCTAGGCGAAGATCGCGCCGCACCGCTCCATTACGATGCGGCAGGCGTTCATCCGCCCTCGCCTGCGCTCTGGGGCTGATCAGCGGATCACATGCACCGCACAGGGCGCATGGCGCACCACATTGGTGGCCGTCGAGCCGATCAGGATGTTCTGTACGCCGGGTCGGTGCGAGGCCACCACGATGCAGCCAACGTCGTGATGCGCGGCCCAGTCGGAAATCGTGCGTCCTGCATGGCCTTCCACCACCAGCACTTCCGCATTTTTGAGCCCGTCCGTCATCATTGAAAGCTGGGCCATCAACTCCGCCCGCGCCTCTTCCTTGAAGTTCGTCGGAAGGTATCCGGCCACATAGCCCGGTACGGATTCCTGAACATGCAGCAGCGTGATCCGCCCCTCTGCCCCGGCAAGAGCTTTGCCAATTTCTATGGCCCGCATTGTATTGCGATCGGCCTCAAAGCTGACGGGAATTAGAACGTGGTGATACATCTGGCCCTCCTGACCCGGTTTCGAAGCGAGCTTTAACAGCGCTTGAAAGATCACACCTTGATGCAGGTCAGCTTCTCGCCCTGTGTCGGTTAACACTCGGTTAAGCATTCGCCGTCACACCGGAGGTGTCTGCGGAGGCCCGCCATGTATTGGCCGATACCGATCCTTGTTCCTCTCTTGGCGCTCGCCAGCCTCCCGGCCGAAGCAGGCCCCTGGCCGCGCGAAAAGGGAAGATTGTTCGGAACGCTGAGTAAGGATGGGGCGCAGTATTCTTCGCTCTACCTCGACGTTGGCGTAACGGCGCGAACCTCCCTCACCCTCGAAGCCGGGAAGGATGACGCGCAGGGGAAGGCTTTGCTCTTCCTCCGCCATGCCCTGCCCCTCAAGGGCAAAACCGCCGCGGCGCTCGAAATCGGCGCTGGGCTCGAAGGTGCGCATCCCGTCCTGTCTGCCGGCTTTTCCATCGGGCGCGGTGTATCCTTCGGCAAGCGCTCTGGCTGGATCACCGCCGAAACGCGCGGCTTCTTCGACATAAGCGGGGGCATCGAAAGGGCCACTTTGAGCCTCACCTTGGGCCAGCATCACAGTAGCCGCGTCCTGTCCATCGCGCAGATCAATTCCGAGGCCTCGGCCGCGGGCATCAGCGCTACATTGGCAACAACGGCCGTCTGGGAATTCAAACCGGGATTCCACATGGAACTTGGTGCCGAAGTCGGCACGAGCGCGGCACCAAAAGCGAAACTGGGGATCTGGTTCCGCTTTTGAGATGGCATTTTTCCGAAGCCCCGATAGGCTCCGCGCATGAGCAAAGAACCCGTTTCACCCATCCGCACCACGGACGAAGAAGCCCGCCAAACCGCGCGGCACCTCCTCGTGGAAGCGCGCCACGCGGCGCTTGGGGTGATCGACCCCGAAACCCAAGGCCCGATGGTCACGCGCATTGCTATCGGCCTCGCCGAGGATGGCACACCGATCACTTTCGTGTCGGACCTCTCGGCCCATAGCCGCGCGCTCCGCGCCAATCCGAGGGCCTCGCTGCTGATCGGGGAACCGGGCGCGAAAGGCGATCCGCTCACCCATCCCCGCCTCACCCTCCTTGCTGATGCCGAGGAGATCCCGCGCAAAGGGGCCGAACATGAGGCGCTGGCCCAACTCTGGCTTCGCGATCATCCCAAAGCCAAGCTTTACATCGGCTTCGGGGATTTCTGCTTCTTCCGGTTTCACCTCTCGGCTATCCACCTGAACGGTGGGTTCGGCAAGGCCTACAGGCTCGGCCCTGCCGACTTGGGGCGCACGGCTTAATTGTCGATCCGCGCCGTTACCGTCAGCGTGCCCTTCACCGCCTGCGGCCAGTGCAGCGTTGCTGAACGCCCGCCACTGCCCTGCTCGGTTTCCACATAGGGCTGCTCCCAGATCACCGCATTTGACGACGATCGCAACGCACCACGCGCCACCACCGCCTCCACGTTCCGCACCCGCCCCCCGAAGGGCAAAAGCCCGTTCGTATCGAGCGTCCATGTGGTCGCCGCCGTATTCACCGAAAGCGCCAAGGCCCGCGGGTTCTCGATCATCGAGGACACACCGTTAAAGCTGTTCCCCTTGATCCAGATATTCCGGCAACGAGACCAATCGAGATCGGCAAAAGTCGTGTCCACGCTTTCTACCCGATCAATCCCGCTCCCGATGGTGCGGAAAGTGTTCCCGGTAATACAGACACCCTGCAGGAAGTGCCCCGGCCCATAGGGTTTGACCACGATGAAGGTGAACCACGGCACGGTATGGCCACATTGGAACACGTTCTGCGAAACAGTCAGCCCCGCGAAGGAATATTCCGAATTGTAATCCGGTGCCGCATCGTGCTCGTTCGTCCATTCGATGAAGCAATTGTCGATGTAATTGCCCACGATGGAGTTGCGGCAATTGCTCTGGGTGATGACCAAGCCGCCAAGCCGCACGCCCTGCCCCGTCGCGTCGCCCTGGAACCAGTGATTGCCCGCAAACAGGTTCGACGAGCCGCCGATCACCGCGAAATGGCGGTGCTGGGTGATCCGGTTGTCGCGGATCTTCACGTCATTGCCGTTGGTGTTGAGAGCGATGGTCTTGCGATCTTGCGCGGCGATATTCGATTCCGGCGACAGGAACTGGTTGCGATCCACCAGCATCCCTTGGCAGCCCTGCCCATGGCTCGAAATCGCGCGGTCTTTCGGGTCTCCGAACACGCAGTCACGCACTTGGAACGTCAGGCCGGCCGGCGCCATCAGGATGCAGCTGGCCCGCGCCGAGCAATTGAACTCGATATCCGAGATGATGAGTTTCGAGATCTTCTCGAAGCCCGAGAAATCGAGCACGTATTTGAAGCGCCGGAAGGTGTAGATCTGCGTGCCTGCCGCGTCATAAAGCGGTTGGGATAGCTCGACCTCCTGCGTCGCCACGTTCTTTGAGCGCACGTAAACCTCACGCCCGACACCCGCCGCCGTCACGAGCGACCCCACCGGAATATTCGCCACATTGGCCACGTTCGACAGTTTGTAAGGCGACGACACCGAATAGAACGCCTGGCTCGTCACCACCGTATCATCCCAGTCCGAGCCATTCTCCACATAGAACTGGCCGTTCCGGATCACGCGGCGCTGTGCATATTCGGTGCGGTTCGGCACCGCCGCGGCCATATCGATCGGCTCGCTCACATTGATCCGCCGCCCACAGAGATCGAGGCTCTCGTGATCCGAGGCATTGATCAGGCATTGCCACGCCTTCTTGAACGCCAAAACCTCATCGCCAAACGCATCGATATAGGCCGCGAGGTGGAAATCCTGCGCCAGCGACAAGACCCGCGCCGTCGGCATGGAAAGTCGGCCTTCGAAGCGCACATGGTTCTGCATGGTCAGGTCGGAATTGAGGAAAAACGTCCCCGAAGGCACCACCACAGTCCGCCCGCCTGCGGCCGCATCCGCCGCTTGGAACGCGGCCGTGTCGTCGGTCACACCGTCACCCGCAGCCCCGAAATCGCGCACATCCACCGTGCCCATCATATCGCGCACAAAAACGCCCGTGACGTCTTCGATCTCGATATCGTCCACCCGCACCGTGCCGCCCGTCTGGCCCGTCAGGTCGATGCCGAAATGGCCGTAGATCGCCGAACGACCCCACGCCATCGTCACGCCGCCGCGCGCGCCCGTGCCCACGATGGCCGAAACCTCAACCACTTGGCCATACTTCGCTTGAATATCAGATTCTACTTGACCGGCGATGTA
>RFUP01000088.1 GCA_009922885.1 Paracoccaceae bacterium | reverse complement strand
AGCACTTGGCCATCTAGGCGCGGGGTGACGACAATGGAGGGGTTCCGGACGCGCTTGAGCTGGGTTTTCAGCGCTTCGATCATCACGAGATAGCGGAAGATCTTGATCGAGCAGCCCGTGGAGCCAGTGCATCCGCCAATCGCGCCGACAAGGATCAGAACGGCAAGCGGCATCGCGCCCCAGAGCGTGACATCGCCATCGCCATAGCCTGTGCCGGACATGATGGAGACGGTGTTGAAGAGCGTGTTGCGGAAGATTTCCTCGGAAAACCCGCCTTCCTCGAAGGACCGCCAAGTGGCCGAAATCGCAACTGCGTAGATAATCCAGCGCAGGTAGGTGCGGGCTTGGATATCGTGCAGGAGCGGGCGCAGCTGGCCTTGCGACAAGAGGATCAGGCGCACGAAGGGGATCGAAGCGAGGAACATGAACACCACGCCCGCATATTGCTGGGGGTGGGAGAAGCCCGCGAACGACGCGTCCGTGGTGGAGAAACCGCCCGTGGAGACGGAGGTGAAGGCATGCACCGTGGCATCGAAGCCGGACATACCGAGCGCCATGTAGACGATGACCGCGATGAGCGTGAGGCCGACATAGATGTTCAGGAGGCCTTGGGCGATGTCGAGGGCGCGGGGCAGCACTTTGCCGAGCGTGTCGAAGCCTTCGGATTTGAAATACTGCATCCCGCCGACGCGCATGATGGGCAGGAAGAGCATCGCCACGATGACGATCCCGAGGCCGCCCAGCCATTGCAGGATACCGCGCCAGAGAAGGATACCCTTCGGCAGATCATCAAGCCCGCTGAACACCGTGGAGCCTGTGGTTGTGAGGCCGGACATGGCTTCGAAATAGGCATCGACGAAGCGGGCCTCGGTGGCCCCGAACATGAAGGGGATCGCGCCGAAAAGCGGCAGCACGGCCCAAGTGGCCGTGGTGAGGATGAAGGCTTGCTGGATGGTCAGACCATCGTTGCGGGTGTCGCGGCAGGCCAAGGCGGTGAGGCTACCCACGAAAAGGCTGATAATCGCGCTTTCGAGGAAGACCGCCCATTCGCCCCGCCCCTCGGCAATGTCCACAAGCATGGGAGGGATCATTGCCACGCCGAGGGCGGCAACGAGCAATCCGAGGACATATCCGATAGGGCGTAGGTCGATCATGGTGGCAGAGGCTTGGCCCCTGCTCCGGACGCTGTCAAGGGCGGCGTCCGGTTCCGGTGGTGCTTAGAGGAAGCCGATGTCGGAAAACACGTGGCTGACGATGCCCGAACGGGTGAGGCCGCGTGCTGCGAGCTCTTCGTTGGACAGGGCTTCGAGAGCCGCGATGCGATCCGAACGGTTCTTGGTTTCGGCATAGGCCAGAATGAAATCCCAGACCGAGTTAAGGATGCTGGAAACGCCGCGTGCCGGTGCGAAGCCGTCGAGAGTGATTTGTGCCATTTTTGGAAACCCTTGCGGTTTGAGTTGCTTGGTTTCCTCCCTGCTTGTGAATATGGGACAGTTTTACTGACCTGACCAGCGCTAACGCCGCATGGCCGCGTTGCATTTGCCGCAACGCAGCATGGACGCTAGTTGAGGCGCATGCCTTCAGGCGTTGGTGGAAGGGAGGGCGCACGGTGGCGCTGTTTGGCGGGTTTCGGGCTTGCGGCTTCTGCAGCGGGTTCGGGCGGCACGGGCGCGGCCAGTTCGAGCCAGAAAAGTGCCCAACGCCGGGATTGTTCGAGCGAGGCTTCGACGATCAGGCGTGAAAGCACGACACTACAGGTGGCGAAGAGATAGGGGTTCGGGGTGCGGAACATGGGCGTCCTCCTCTCGATTGCACGAAACTGTCATGCCGCAGCCGAATGACAGTCGGATGACAGCTCGAGGGGAGTGTGCGCTAGACGCGCGGCGCGCGGCCAACAAAAAGCCCCCGGCGGTGGGCACCGGGGGCTTTCATGCTGCATGAAGCAGCGATCCTCAGGCGTTGCGCCTTCAGAAGAGGCAGTTAGCCAACGTGGAAGAGCGTGGCGAAGAGGCGCGGATCGAGGCTCTCGGAGGCGAAGGTCGGGCCTTCTACGAGCACCGAGACGGCATCGTGGCTGTGCAGGCTTTCCTGATGGCTGGCAATCACGCGGAAATCGCCAACGCGCTCGTCGCCCTGAAGCTCGCGGCAGAAGAGGCGCGCGGCGTCTTCGACGAAGATCGGGTTGGCGGCGTTCAATTCCGCGAAGGCCTGTTCATCCTCGCGCTTCACCATCACTTGCGTTTCCGTGGACACAGCCGCCCGCGCCATGGTGATCACATCCTCGAACCACAGGATCGCACCTTCCTTGATCTCCAAGGAAATCCGCGCGACCGAGCGCTGCGAATGCGGCGTGGCCAACTGGCCGCGATACTGCCGCGCGTGCTCGGAGAGTTCGAGCGAGCAGGGGCACGTGGAGGAATAGACGTAATCGAGATGCATGATCTTCTTCCGCACGCCTGCGGTTTCGATCAGTTCCAGCGAGATGTCGTAATACTGGTAGCCTTCGAGACCAGAGCGCAGCGATTGCACCTTCACCGGATAGGAGAAGCGCATCTGGATGCGGGCATCGAAGCTTTCGAGATCGGCTTTGTAATCGTCGAGCGCGGCTTCGACGGTTTCGAAGCTGAAGGTCTTTTCGGCATGCTTGTAGAAGGACCGCATGATGCGGCTCATGTTAATGCCCTTCTTTTCCGCTTCGAGCGAGACCGTGCCCGTGACGCTGGTTTCCAGCATCAGGTCATTGCCATCGCGGGTTTGGAAGCGGATGGGCAGGCGGAAGTTCGAGATGCCGACGTGCTGGATCTGCCGCTTCGCGCCACGGATGAGCGAGGACGGGCCGTTTTGCAGATCGGGCAGCGTATCCTTGTAGGCGGGTGTTGCCTCGAAAGCATGGGGATAGCTGCGCGAGAGCACGGGGTAATCCGCGGGATTTCCCGCCAGCAGAGCTGAAACGCCGGGATCGAGATCGGCGATCTCGGTCTCGCTGGCCTTGGCGGCCCATGCGCGAAGGCGCGCGAGCGCCTCTTCGGCATCCTCGCGAGACAGTTGGCGGTTCAATTCGGGCGTATGAAAGTTCATTCGGCTCCCCTTCCCGGTCAGGCGACCACCTTAATGTAGGGTGCCGCGCGCGTTTTCCCAAATCCGAAGAGTCTTACGACACAAACGACGGGCTGGATCACAAACGCGCGGAATTTCCCTCAGGCTTTATCGAGCGCATGCAACAGATCCGCGACGATATCCGCCGGATCCTCAAGGCCGATGGAGAGGCGGACGAGGCCGGGCGTGATGCCCAGAATATCTTTCTGCTCCTGCGGCAAGCGCTGGTGGGTGGTGGTGGCGGGATGGGTGGCGATCGACTTCGCATCCGCGAAGTTGTTGGAAATGAGGATCGTTTCCAAGGCGTTGAGGAAGCGGAAGCACGCCTCCTTGCCGCCTTTCACGTCAATCGTCAGCACGGTGCCCGCGAAGGGGGCTTGGGCGCAGGCCAGTTCGTATTGCGGATGCGCCTTGTGCGTGGGGTAGCGCACGGCATTGAGCTTGGGGTGGCCCGCGAGCGTGTCGGCCACTTGCAGCGCGGCGGTGGCTTGGGCGCGCACGCGCAACTCCATGGTTTCAAGCGCTTTCAGGTGCGTCCAGGCTGCGAAGGGGTTCATCGCGCCGCCTGTGTGCTTCATGTAGGCCTCGATGGGGCCACGGATGAGGTCTTTCGGGCCGCAGATGATACCGCCGAGCATCCGGCCTTGGCCATCCACGTGCTTGGTGGTGGAAACGATGGCGATATCGGCACCGCAGGCTTTGGCGTAGGAGAAGACGGGCGTGGCCATCGCATCGTCGACGAGTACGAGCGCGCCGACCTTGTGGGCCGCATCGCAGACATATTTGAGGTCGATCACTTCCAGCGTGGGGTTCGAGATCGACTCGAGGAAGACAAGGCGGGTGCCGGGGCGAAGGGCGGCATCCCACGCGGCGTTATCGGTGCCATCAACGAACGTGACATCCACGCCGAAGCGGCCCAGCACGTCTTGCAGCACGTAGAGGCAGGAGCCGAAAAGCGCGCGGGACGCGACGACGTGATCGCCTGCCTTCAGCAGCGAGGTGAGCGCGCCGTTGACGGCGGCCATACCGGAGGCGCAGGCGAAGCCATCCTCGAAGCCGAGATAGGCGGAGATACGATCCTCGAACATCCGCACAGTGGGGTTGCCGTAGCGGGCGTAGATGAACTCGTCATCGCCCACTTTGATGAAGCGGGCTTCGGCCTGTTCGGCGGTGTCGTAGACGAAGCCTTGGGTTAGGAAAACCGCTTCGGACACCTCGTTATACTGGCTCCGGCGGGTACCGCCGTGGACGAGTTGCGTACGTTTGCTGAGTTTCGAGAAATCTTTCGTCATCGTTCCATCCTTCGGGCGCCAAGGCCCAATAAAAAAACCCGTACGCGGTCAGGCGTCGGGTTTCCCTCGGACTGACCTCTTTAGCGGCTTCTTTAACGTGGCCCGCAATCCGGTAACAAATCGCCACGGGCAGCGATTTACGCGCTTCGCCTTGGCGCGTCAACATTTCGGGCGCATCAAAGGTTGCGTCACGCGGCGTTTACACTCCTGTCATTCCCCTGTCGCAGCATTGCGCGAAAAGGCGGCAGGCAAGAGAAGGAATCGCGCATGACGCTACTGCGAGTGAACATCGGGCCGGAGGGCGCGGAACTGCACGGGCGCGGACGGCAAGCCGGATCGACCTTGGCGCGAGCGGCGCGCGCAAGTGACGGGCCGATCATCGTGATGGTGCATGGCTGGAGCTTTGAGCCGGGGCATTCGCGGCATTGCCCGCATCGCCATATTCTCGGCACGGATGTTGACGCGGTTCAGAGCTGGCCCGAAGGCCTCGGGTTCCGCGCAGGCGCGCAGAATGCAGGGCTTGGCGTGGCAATCGGCTGGCAAGCGCGGTGCTCGCTCCGCGAGGCTTACATCAGGGCGGGGGAAGCGGGGCGGATGCTTTCGTCGGTCATTTCGTCTTTGCGGCTCGGATCGGGCGGGCGGCCTGTGCATGCCATCGGGCATTCCTTGGGGGCGCGGGTGATCCTCTCCGCCCTGCCCTATCTGGCGGCGGGCGATGTGGGGCGCATTGTGGCGCTGGCGGGCGCGGAATGGCAGGACACGGCTTTGGATTGCCTCGATACGCCAGCGGGCCGCGCGGCGGAATTAATCAACGTGACATGGAAGGCAAATGCGGCCTTCGACATGGTATTCGCGCGGCTCTTGCGGCGGAATGCGCGCCCCATGGGGGCGGGGCTGGGCGCGGCCTCGAACCGCGTGGATATGCATCTGGATTGCCCCGACCTGCACGGGCGGCTGGCCGCCTTGGGCTATCCTTTGGCACCGCTGGAGCGGATGTTTTGCCACTGGTCGGGCTACGAGAACCGTGGCGCGCTGGCCCTTCACGCAGCTTTGATGCGCACGCCCGAAGCGCTGCCCCTGTCTTTACTGGCGTCAAAACGCACCGAGCGTGTGGAGCCGCGTTTCGGCCTCTTGCGCACCGCGTAAGGCACGCGCATCCTCTGGCTTAACAAAGGGGGAGCGCGCCATGACCATTGATTTCCATTTCTGGCCCACACCGAACGGCTGGAAAATCTCGATTGCCCTCGAAGAGATGGGCCTGCCCTACAAGGTGCATCTGGTGAACATCCGCGAGGGCGACCAGTTCAAACCGGAGTTCCTGAAGCTTTCCCCCAACAACCGGATGCCAGCGATTGTGGATCTCGAAGGGCCGGACGGGGCGCCGATCTCGATCTTCGAATCCGGCGCGATCCTGCAATATCTGGCGCGGAAGACGGGCCAGTTCTACGGGGCAACCGAGCGCGACCGTATTGAAGTGGACCAGTGGCTCATGTGGCAGATGGGCGGTGTGGGGCCGATGGCCGGGCAAGCGCATCACTTCCTGAAATACGCCCCCGTGATGGACCCGCCAAACGACCTGCCCTATGCGAAAGCCCGCTACCGCAATGAAGTGGCGCGGCTTTATGGGGTGCTGGACAAGCGCCTTGCGGATCGGGAGTTCGTGGCAGGCGATTTCTTCTCGATTGCCGATATGGCGATCTGGCCTTGGGCCACGCTCTGGGAAGGGCAGGAACAGACGCTTGACGACAAGCCGAACCTCGCGCGCTGGCTTTCAACGGTTGGTGCGCGGGAAGGCGTGAAGCGCGGGCAGGCGCTTCATCTGGAATTGCGCCAGCCCGTGCAGGCGGACCGGAAGGCGGAACAGGTGCTGTTCGGCAAGAAGGGGTAAGGCGGGGGCCTTACTTCTTCTCGTCCGGAAGGGCGTAGGTGCTGAAGATTTTGCCTTGCGTGATAAAGAAGGCGAAAATCGCCACGGTGAGGCCGAAGGTCTTGAAATAGACCCAAGTTTCCGTGGTTTGCGTGCGCCAGATCAACTCGTTCAGCACCGCCAGGCCAAAGAAGAACGCACAAAGGCGGCGTGTAAGGATCATCCAGCCTTCGGGCTGGAGGGGCAGCATTTCTTCCATCACATGCTTGAGATAGCTTTCCCCGCGCAAAAGCCCGATGCCCAGAAGCCCGCCGAAGAGAAGGTAGATCATCGTCGGCTTCATCTTGAAGAAGCGCTCGTCATTGAGCCAGACCGAAAGCCCGCCGAAGATCACGACAAGCACCAATGTCATGACCTGCATTTTCGAAAGCTTGCCCGTGAGCTTCCAGAGGAGCCCCGTGGAAAGGATCATCAGGGGCACGAAGCCTGCGGTGGCGAGGATGAAGCCGTCATATTCGGTGCCGCCAATGGTAAACGCTTGGCCCTTCAGCTTCACGAAAGCCACGAAGAAGGCCACGACCGGCCCGAGTTCGAGCGCTGTTTTCAAGAGCGGGTTGATCTTCCGTTCGGCCATATCTGTCTCCTTATCCGCCGAACTCGACTATCACGGCACCGAGCGCGATCAAACACATGAGCGCGATGCGGCGGGGGCCGACGGTTTCTTTCAGCACAAGCCAGCCGATGAGGGCGGCGAAAACGGTGGAGGTTTCGCGCAGGATCGCGGCTTCGCCTACCTTGTCGAGGCGCGTGGCCATCATGATCGAGCCGAAGGAAAAGAACGCGATAAACGCGCCCGCGAGGCCGCGCAGCATCAGGGGTTTCGGATCGGGGCGGTGCGGCATGGAACGCCAGTGCAAGTAGCTGATCGGCGGGAAGACGATGCCGTCGAGCACAAAGAACCATGCGATGAAGGTGAAGGGGTTGGCGGAGGCGCGCACGCCGTAGGCGTCGTAAGTGGTGTAGAGCGCCACGAAAAGCCCGGTAACCACGGCATATCCCAAGGCCTGCAGGAGCGTATCGCGCGCGGTGGTGAGGTAGAGGTAGTTGTAAAGCGCGAGACCGAAGATGCCCGAAAGAAGCACGGCCACCCCCACCCATTGCGTGCCAGTGAAGGTCTCTTCGAAGATGATCCAAGCGCCAAAGACGGTGAAGAGCGGCCCCATGCCGCGCACGACCGGATAGACGACGGTGTAGGCGCCCTTGGAATAGGCCTGTGCTTGCAGGAACTTGTAAAGCGTGTGGATCACAAAAGCGCCGCCCAGAAGTGCCCAGAGGAAAGGTGTGGGGCGCGGCACGAGGAAGAGCGCGACGGGGAGCGCGATCAGGAGGTAGTTGAAGTCGATCGCGCCGCGCATGAGCCAAGGATCGTAGCGACCCTTCTGAAGTGCACCGAAGACCGCGTGAAGGAAGGCCGCGAGCAATGCCAGAGCAAGGGCCACCTGATGGCCCGTTTCAGTGCCTTCGATGGCATAGATCCAGTCAGTCATGATCGTTCCGCACCTTAAAGATCAGGCGAACGGAGGGGATCATTCCTTATCAAGCCCCGTGAGGGCTGCGGCGAATTCCTCGGGATCGAAGGGGGCGAGATCGTCGATCTTCTCGCCAAGGCCAATCGCGTGGATCGGCAGGCCGAACTTATCGGCCAGAGCCACCAGAACGCCGCCCTTGGCGGTGCCGTCGAGCTTGGTCATGACGAGGCCCGAAACATCCGCAAGTTTGCGGAAAATCTCCACTTGGCTCAACGCGTTCTGCCCCGTGGTGGCATCGAGCACGAGGAGCGTGTTGTGCGGCGCGCTCGGGTCTTTCTTGCGGATCACGCGGACGATTTTCGCCAGTTCCTCCATGAGGTCTTGGCGGTTCTGCAAACGGCCTGCGGTGTCGATCATCAGAA
>RFUP01000087.1 GCA_009922885.1 Paracoccaceae bacterium | reverse complement strand
GCCTTGATCTGATTCAGTCGAGCAGCCGCTTCGACGGAACGGGCGGCCTGTTTGCGACAGCATGAGCGCGTAATAGTAGCGGGCGGGGCCATTTTTCTCGTCGCGCGTGAGGGCGGCGGCGAGGGCGGCTTCGGCTTCGGGGCTGACATAGCCGCCGGCCGCAAGGATCAGGAGATCGGCGTAATCGGCGTAATCCTGCGCGGTGGCCGCGTCGCCCTTGATGGCGAGGATGCGGCTTTGGGCGGCATAGGCGGCTTTAAAGTTGCCCAAGGCGGCTTCGTTGCGCGCGAGAAGCACATGGCCTTGCAGATCGTCGGGGCGTTTGGTGACGGCGTCGCGGAGGCGTTCCATCAGGGTGAGGAAATTCGCATCGGCGGCGGGCAGATCGAGCGGCGGCGTCTGGGCTTCGGCTTCGGCTTGCGCGGGGCGGGTGCGGCGGACTTCCTCGGCTTTCGCGAGGCGGTCTTTCAGGGCGAGATCGCCGTAGGGCTGGAGGGTTTCGCCATCATAGGCGCCAAGTCGGGTGTAGAGCGCGAAGGCGCCGCCGACCAAGACGAGGGCCGACAGCACGATCATCGCGGTGACGGGACCTTTGGCGGCGGGGGCCGCGGCGCTCGACTGCAGGGAGGCATCGGCGGCGAGGATGCGGCGGGCGACTTCGGCGCGCATACGTTCGGCTTCATCAGTGGCGATGATGCCGCGGGCGGCGTCGCGTTCGATTTCTTTCAACTGGTCGCGGTAGACGCGGAGATCATAGGCGGCGGGAGGTTCGCCGGTGTCGCGGCCGTGCAAGGCGGCGCGGGCAAGAATGGCGGCGACCGCGAGCGTGAGCGCGGCGGTGATAATCCAGAAAGTCATGGCGTCTCCCATCGTTGCGCTTGATGTAGTCTGTGGAGGGGCGCGGCAAAAGGGCCAAATCGCCGCGTTTTTCGCGCATGTCGCAATTATGCCGGAAGCGACGTTTGCGGGCGGGGCTGGACAGCGCTGCTGGTCCAGTTATCTCCGCGAGGAAGACCCGGATTCGACGGGCGATAATGCAAGGGATGAGAACGCGATGAAGCGCTATTCCGTTTTTGCCGTGGCGCGCGAGGCCGCACGCTTTCACACTGGCTGGGAAAAGGCTTGGAAAAGCCCGGAGCCCAAGAAGAAATACGATGTGATCATCATCGGGGCGGGCGGCCATGGCTTGGCGACGGCCTATTACCTTGGCAAGAACTTCGGGATCACCAATGTGGCGATCATCGAGAAGGGATGGCTCGGCGGTGGCAACACCGGCCGGAATACGACCATCATCCGCTCGAACTACCTGCAGGACAGCTCGGCTGCGATCTACGAGAAGGCGCGCTCGCTTTACGAGACGATGTCACAGGATCTGAACTACAACGTGATGTTCTCACCGCGCGGTGTGATGATGCTGGCGCAGACCCAGCACGAGATCCGCGGCTATCAGCGCACCGCCCATGCCAACCAGTTGCAGGGTGTGGAGACGCGGTTCATCGGGCCGGACGAGGTGAAGAAGCTCGTGCCGATCATCAATATCCACGGGCCGCGCTATCCGGTTCTGGGCGCGCTTTGGCAGCCGCGCGGCGGCACGGCGCGCCATGACGCGGTGGCGTGGGGCTATGCGCGGGCGTGCTCGGATATGGGCATGGACGTGATCCAGAAATGCGAAGTGACGGGCATCCGGACCGAAGGCGGCAAGGTTGTGGGCGTCGATACCACCAAGGGCGCGATCGATTGCGACAAGTTGGGGATGGTGACGGCGGGCCATATCGGCACCAATGCCAAGATGGCGGGCTTCCGCTTGCCGATTGAATCGCTGGCGCTTCAGGCGCTGGTGTCCGAGCCGATCAAGCCCTGCATGGATGTGGTCGTGATGGCGAACACGGTGCATGGCTACATGTCGCAATCCGACAAGGGCGAGATGGTGATCGGGGGCGGCACCGACGGGTTCAACAACTACACGCAGCGCGGCTCGTTCCATCACATCGAGGAAACGGTGCGGGCGCTGGTGGAGACCTTCCCGATGATCTCGCGCCTGAAGATGCTGCGCCAGTGGGGCGGGATCGTGGATATGACGGGCGACCGCTCGCCGATCCTGTCGAAGACGCCTGTGGACGGCATTTTCGTGAACTGCGGCTGGGGCACCGGTGGCTTCAAGGCGATCCCCGGTTCGGGCTGGGCGATGGCCGAGCTGATGGCCAAGGGACATTCGCCTTTGACCGACGAATTCTCGATGTTCCGCTTCCGCGAGGGCCGCTTCATCGACGAGAGCGTGGCAGCAGGGGTGGCGCACTGATGGCGACCTTTGAACATATTCACGCGC
The DNA here is from genome assembly GCA_009922885.1 of Paracoccaceae bacterium. GTDB lineage: Bacteria > Pseudomonadota > Alphaproteobacteria > Rhodobacterales > Rhodobacteraceae > UBA9554. Next base: position 5,901 of record RFUP01000087.1, on the reverse strand, counting down.
ATGGCATTTGCGGGGGCATCGCAAAATCCCCGCTTCTTAAACTGACGGACGGTGCAACATGCTGACCCTGACCTGCCCCTATTGCGGTGTCTCCGGGGAGGAGACCGAGTTTCATGCTGGCGGTGAGGCGCATCTGAAGCGTTTCATCTCCGGTTCGACGGATGCGGAATTCGACGAATACATGTTCCTGCGGGAAAACCCGAAGGGCGTGCATTTCGAGCGCTGGCGGCATGTGTATGGCTGCGGCAAGTGGTTCCATGCGGCGCGCGACACCAACACGCTGGAGGTGTTCGGCACCTATTCCGCGCAGGTGTCCGAGCCGCCGAAAGAGATCAAGGACAAGATCAGCGCCAAACGTCCGGGCTGGTCGTGGAGGAACTTCAAATGAGCACGCGTCTTTCTTCGGGTGGCCGTCTGGTCAATCGTGCAAAGCAGGTGTCGTTCACGTTCAACGGCAAGCGCATGACGGGCTTTGAGGGCGATACGGTGGCTTCGGCGCTTCTGGCCAATGACCAGATGCTGGTGGGCCGTTCGTTCAAGTATCACCGTCCGCGCGGCATCGTGGCCTCGGGGGTGGAAGAGCCGAACGCGCTGGTGAACCTCGGGCAGGGTGCCCGGATGGAGCCGAACCAGCGGGTGACGACGACGGAGCTTTTCGACGGCTTGACCGCGACGAGCCAGAACCACTGGCCGAGCCTTGAGTTCGATATCGGGGCGGTGAATACCTACCTGTCGCGCTTCCTGCCGGCGGGCTTCTATTACAAGATGTTCATGTATCCGCGTGCGTTCTGGAAGCATGTGTACGAGCCGTTCATCCGCCAGTCGGCGGGGTTGGGCAAGGCACCGGATGCGGAAACGCTGGATGCGGACCTCTACGAGCATTTCCACGCCTATGTGGATGTGCTGGTGGTTGGCGGCGGTGTGGCCGGTTTGCAGGCGGCGCTGAGCGCGGGCCGTGCGGGCGCGCGGGTGATGCTGATCGAGCAGACCGCGCATTGGGGCGGACGTGCCCCTGTGGACGGCGGCACGATTGACGGTGTGGCATCTGCTGCGTGGGTCGAGCAGGCGGTGGCCGAGCTTTCGGGCATGGAAAACGTCAAGATGCGTCTGCGCTGCATGGGCGCGGGTGTGTATGACCACGGCTATGTGCTGGGCTACGAGCGTGTGAACGATCACAAGCCGGGCGCGAAAGGCGTGCGCCATCGTCTCTGGCGGATCCGCGCCAAGCGCATCGTGAGCGCGGGCGGGGCAATCGAGCGGCCGCTTTCGTTTGCGGGCAACGATCTGCCGGGTGTGATGCTGGCGTCGGCTGTGCGTGATTACATCGTCGATTACGGCGTGTCGCCGGGCGACCGTGTGGTCGTGGTGACAAACAACGATGACGCCTATCGCACGGCGCTGGCTGTGAAAGCGGCGGGCCTGCAGGTGCCAGTGATCCTTGATGCGCGCCCGAATGGTGGTGGTGCATTGGCGGAAGCCGCGAAGAAGGCGGGCATTCGCGTGGAGAACGGCAAGGGCATTGCCAAGGTCAAAGGCGGCAAGCGCGTGACGGGTGTGGCGATCTGCTTGCAGGCGGGCGAAGGCTCGGTGATCGAAGAGATCGCTTGCGACGCGGTGGCGATGTCGGGCGGTTGGTCTCCGGTGGTGCACCTCTGGTCGCATTGCGGTGGCAAGCTGCTTTGGGATGCCGAACGCGCGATGTTCCGCCCCGATGGCGCGAAGCCGCCGACGGATCAGGATGGCGAGGGCTTTGTGGTGTGCGCAGGCAACGCCAATGGCGCGATGACGCTGGATGCGGTGATGGCGGATGCCGCGCTGCAGGGCGCGGGTGCTGCGGCAGAACTGGGCTTCAAGGGGGCTGCGGCAGGGGCCAAGGGCGAGACAGAGGCGGAAGCGCCGATGGCGGCGGTCTGGATGATGCCGCAGGGCGCGAATATCAAGCTGCGGATGAAGTCGTGGCTGGATTACCAGAACGACGTGAAGGTTTCGGATGTTCAGCTTGCGGCCCGCGAAGGCTACGAGAGCGTGGAACATGCGAAGCGCTACACCACGCTCGGTATGGCGACGGACCAAGGCAAGCTCAGCAACATCAACGGCTTGGCGATCCTTTCTGATGCGCTGAATCAACCGATCCCGCAAACGGGCACGACGACGTTCCGCCCGCCCTACACGCCGATTTCGATGGGTGCGATCGGGGGGGCTGCACGGGCCGAGGTGTTCCAGCCGATCCGCCGCACCTGCCTTTATGACTGGCATGAAGCACAGAATGCCTATTGGGAGCCGGTGGGCCAATGGCGCCGCCCCTATTGCTACCCCAAGGCAGGCGAGAGCCACCATGATGCGGTGACGCGCGAGATCAACCAGACCCGCAACTCGCTGGGCCTTCTGGATGCCTCGACGCTGGGCAAGCTGATTGTGAAGGGCCCGGATGCGGGTAAGTTCCTCGATCTCATGTACACCAACATGATGTCGAACCTCGCGGTGGGTAAGTGCCGCTATGGCCTCATGTGCAACGAGAACGGCTTCCTCAGCGATGACGGCGTTGTGGCGCGGATGGACGAGGACACCTGGCTTTGCCACACGACCACGGGCGGCGCGGATCGTATCCACGCCCATATGGAAGAGTGGTTGCAGACCGAATGGTGGGACCTGAAGGTTTACGTGGCGAACGTGACCGAGCAATGGGCGCAATTCGCTGTGGTTGGCCCGAACGGGCGCAAGGTGCTGGAGAAGCTCGGCGGGATGGACGTGTCGAAAGAGACGCTGCCGTTCATGCAATGGGCGGAAGGCACTCTGGGCGGCGTCAAGGCGCGGGCGTTCCGGATCTCGTTCTCGGGTGAGCTGAGCTACGAAATCGCCGTTCCGGCCAGCGAAGGGCGCGCGTTCTGGGATATGCTGCTCAAGGCGGGCGAAGAGTTTGGCGCGACGCCTTATGGCACCGAGGCCCTGCACGTGCTGCGTGCCGAGAAGGGCTTCATCATGATCGGTGACGAAACCGACGGCACGGTGATCCCGCAGGATCTGGGCCTCGACTGGGCGATTTCGAAGAAGAAGACCGACTATATCGGCAAGCGCGGGCAGGAGCGTATCCACATGGTGCGCCCCGACCGTTGGAAGCTCGTGGGCCTTGAAACGCTCGATGGCTCGGTCATTCCGGACGGGGCCTATGCGGTGGACGAGGGCAAGAACGCCAATGGCCAGCGCAACACCCAAGGCCGCGTGACCTCGACCTATTACTCGCCGACGCTGGGCCGTGGCATTGCCATGGGCATCGTGCGCGACGGGCCGAAGCGGATGGGCGAAGTCATCGAATTCCCGAAAACCGACGGAACCTCGGTGAAGGCGCGGATCGTCGATCCGGTCTTCTACGACAAAGAGGGAGCGAAGCAGAATGTCTAAGGCAGTGAGTGCATTGGCCGGCGCAAAGGCCAGCGGCTTGGTGGCCATCGAAGAGCGCGGCTTGCAGGGCATGATCACGCTGCGCGGCGATTTCGCCTCGGCGGCCTTCAAGAAAGCCGTGAAAGCGGTTTTGGGTGTGGACGTGCCGGGCCAGCGCGCCGTGGCGGTTCAGGGCGAGAAGGCGGTGGCGTGGATGTCGCCGGACGAGCTTCTGGTGATGGTGCCGCATGGGGAAGCCGACGCGATTGTGGACGCACTTTCGGAGGCGCTCAAGGCCGAGCATCATCTGGCGGTGAACGTTTCGGACGCGCGGGCCGTGTTCCGGCTTTCGGGCATGGATGCTTTGGTGCGCGAGGTGATCGCCAAGGTGGCCCCCGTGGATATGGCGGGCTTCGGCCCCGGCCAGATCCGCCGGACGCGGATTTCACAGGTGGCGGGTGCCTTCTGGCAGCCGGAAGCGGGGGTGCTGGACCTCGTGTGCTTCCGCTCGGTGGCGCAATATGTGTTTGACCTTCTGAAGGTTTCGGCCATGGACGGTTCGGAAGTGGGCCATCTGGGCTGAGCTTTCACCTAGGACCAATGCGGGCGCGGTGGGGAAACCTGCCGCGCCTTTGTTTTTGCGGCAAGCGCCGGTGGAAATACCGGGGCGCTGCCCCGGACCCCGGGATATTTGCACCAATATGAACAGGGGCGACGGGCGGGACGGATTGCGCTTTTCCTGAGCAAAACAGTCGATGAGGGGTTGACCTTCGGGGCGCGGGGCTACCATCTAAGGGCAAAGGAACAACCGCGAAAAAGGGCTACTCTCATGGCATTTTCTCTTCCCGATCTTCCCTACGCACATGACGCGCTCGAAGCGCTCGGCATGTCGAAGGAAACCCTCGAATACCACCATGACCTGCACCACAAGGCCTATGTCGACAATGGCAACAAGCTGATTGCGGGCACGGAGTGGGAAGCGAAGTCGCTCGAAGACATCGTGAAGGGCACCTATGCGGCGGGTTCTGTGGCGCAAAACGGGATCTTCAACAATGCGTCGCAGCATTGGAACCACAACCTGTTCTGGGAGATCATGGGCCCGGGCGCAGAGAAGAAGATGCCGGGTGATCTGGAGAAGGCGCTCGTTGAGTCCTTCGGTTCGGTCGCCAAGTTCAAGGAAGATTTCGCCGCTGCGGGCGCGGGCCAGTTCGGTTCGGGCTGGTGCTGGCTGGTGAAGGATGCCGATGGCGCGCTGAAAGTGACCAAGACCGAGAACGGTGTGAACCCGCTCTGCTTCAACCAGACCGCACTTCTGGGCTGCGACGTGTGGGAGCATTCCTATTACATCGATTTCCGCAACAAGCGCCCGGCCTACCTCACCAACTTCCTTGAGAAGCTGGTGAACTGGGAAGCGGTGGCTGCGCGTCTCTGATTTGAGCGTGACGTTCTGAGGAAGGCCGGGGCATTGCTCCGGCCTTTTTCGTTATGGCTCTGGCCTTTCCGTGGCGGGCTTGGCAGGGTGCCTGAAGACCGGGGGAGGGGCGATATGCGGGACGCGGCGAAGGGCATCTGGGCGATGATTGCGGCCTGTCTGATCTGGGGGATCGCGCCGCTTTACTACAAGTTGCTGGCGCATCTGCCGCCTGTGGATGTGGTGGCGCATCGGACGCTGTGGTCTTTGCTGACGTTTCTGGCGGTGCTGGCGGTGCAGGGGCGATTGGGGCAGTTGCGGGCGGCGGTGCGGACAGGGCGCGATGCGGCGGTGATCGGGTTTGCGGCTTTGATGATCTCGCTCAACTGGGTGTTCTTCATCTATTCGGTCTCGATCGGCAAGGTGACGGAGGCGAGCCTTGGCTATTATCTCTATCCGCTGGTGGCGGTGCTGATCGGGGTTCTGGCCTTTGGCGAGCGGTTGAGCCGCGCGCAGGGCGTGGCGGTGGCATTGGCTGTGGTGGCGGTGGCGGTGTTGACAGTGGGATTGGGGGCGGCGCCGTGGATCGCCTTGATCCTGTCGACGAGCTTCGGGCTTTACGGGCTTGTGAAGAAACGGCTTTCGGTTGGGCCTGTGGTGTCGGTGACGGCGGAGGTGCTTTTGTTGGCCCCCATCGCGCTGGGGGTGCTGGTTTGGGATACGTCGGGTGGGCACGGGCTCTGGGATATGGGCGCGCGCGATTGGGGGTTGTTGGTGTTCTCTGGGGCTTTGACCGCGACGCCGTTGATCCTCTTCAGCTATGCCACTAAGCGGGTGAAAATGGCGACGGTGGGGTTGGTGCAATACCTGAACCCCACGCTGCAATTCCTCTGCGCAGTTGTGATTTTCGGCGAGCCTTTCGGGCTATGGCATGCGATCGCCTTCGGGCTGATCTGGACGGCGATCGGGATTTACTCGGCTTCGGCGCTTTCTCAGGACAGGGCGGCGCGGAGGGCGCTGGTGAGGTCTGGCACATCCTGACAGGTGGTGAGGAAATCCTTCAGCGAAGCATCCGCGAAGCCTTGGGCGATCAGGTGGTCGAGAAGGGCGAG
>RFUP01000855.1 GCA_009922885.1 Paracoccaceae bacterium | reverse complement strand
GAGGGGCGCTTGGCGGAGGTCGATGGCGGGGAGAAGATCACGCAAGGCGCGGAAGGCATCGGGGCGCTGGGCGGCGATGCTGACGTGATGGCCTTCGGCATGGAGCGCGCGGGCAAGGCTGGCCAGTTTGGCCGCGTGCCCGCCGTTGCCGCCCAGTTCCCATGCCAGAAGGATACGCGCCACTCTCGTTCTCCGTGTGAGATGGAGGGAGAGTTTCGTGGAACGGGAGGTTTGGCAAGAGCCCTACACGCTGCGGAAATCGAAGCTGCGGCGGTGAGACGCTTGCGGGCGGGCGCGGGCGCGGCTAGGCAAGGCGCATGGCACATGATCTTCCGACCCCCGCGCACCCTTTCCGTATCGGCACCCGTGGTTCGCCTTTGGCTTTGGCTCAAGCGCATGAGACCCGCGACCGTTTGACAGCGGCGCATGGGCTGGCGGACGGCGCGATCGAAATCGTGGTGATCAAGACGACGGGCGATGACCGGAGCCTGATTGATGCGGATCGGCCTTTGAAGGAGATCGGCAACAAGGGCCTCTTTACGAAAGAGATCGAAGAGGCGCTGATTGATGGCCGGATCGATATTGCCGTGCATTCGATGAAAGACGTGCCAACGCAGCGACAGCCGGGTTTGGCTTTGGTGGCGTTTCTGCCGCGCGAGGATGTGCGGGATGCGTTCGTTTCGTTGAAGGCAAAGGGTTTGGCGGATTTGCCGCCGGGGGCGCGTGTGGGCACGTCTTCTCTGCGGCGGAAAGCGCAGCTCTTGCATCGGTTCCCGCATCTCGATGTGGTCGAGTTCCGGGGCAATGTGCAGACGCGGCTGAAGAAGCTCGAAGACGGGGTGGCGGATGCCACATTCCTTGCGATGGCGGGGTTGAACCGTTTGGGTATGGCGCATCTGGCGGCAGGCGCGATTGCGACGACGGATATGCTGCCAGCGGTGGCGCAGGGCGCGATCGGTATCGAGGGGCGCGCCGATGATGCGGCGATGCGAGCCTTGGT
>RFUP01000854.1 GCA_009922885.1 Paracoccaceae bacterium | reverse complement strand
GAGACTTGCCATTCCTCCGCTTCGAGCCACAATTCATGGGCAGAGGCGGCAAGGCCCGAACAGATAAGAAAGAGTGCGGAAATGAGTGTTTTCATAAAGGGCAGGGTGATCCTCGGCGCTCTGTTGTCAATGGCCCTTCTCATGACTGTGATCGCCCCGGCCCGCGCGCACGAAGTGATGCCTGCCATCGCGGACCTCAGCCACGAAGCCCCTTCCGTGCGCCTCACGCTGCGCCTCAATGCCGAAGCCTTCCTTGCAGGGATCAATCTCGACGGCTTGGGCGACACCAATGAAAGCGCAGAAAATACAAGCTACGACGCGCTGCGCACCCTGCCGCCTGAAGCCTTCGAAGCTGAAGTAAATCAGAAGTTCAATCAGGCTTTCAAAGGCTTGCAGGTCTTTCTTGATGGAAATGAAGGCCCGCTTTCCCTTGCCGCCATCCAGATCGAAGAACCCGGCGATTCAAGCCTCGCCCGCACCACACTCCTCACCGTCGAAACCCCGCTCCCCGAGGGCACCCGAACCATCCGTGTCGCTTGGGCCAAAGACTACGGCAGCCTCGTCTTGCGCCAACAAGGCCCTGAAGCGCCCTTCACCGGCCTCATCGAAGCAGGCAGCAGCTCGCCCGAAATCCCGCTCGCAGGCCAAGCCGAACCGCTCTCGAATATCCAAGCCTTCTTCGCCTATATCCCCGTCGGCTTCGATCACATCCTGCCGAAAGGGCTCGACCATATCCTCTTTGTGCTGGCGCTCTTCTTTCTCTCCACGAACCCGCGCACGCTCCTGTGGCAAATCTCGGCCTTCACCCTTGCGCACACGATCACCCTTGCCGCAGGCGCCTTTGGCTGGATTGTTCCGCCGGGCAACCTCGTGGAGCCTTTGATCGCCGCTTCCATTGCCTTTGTCGCGGTTGAAAACCTCTTCCACGAAAAGCTTGCACGCTGGCGGCCCGTGGTGGTCTTCGGCTTCGGCCTCCTGCACGGATTGGGCTTTGCATCTGTTTT
>RFUP01000853.1 GCA_009922885.1 Paracoccaceae bacterium | reverse complement strand
ATCAATACAAAGTCAAGAAGATCAACAGAGTCATTGATGGAGACACAGTTGATCTTGATATTGATTTAGGATTTGGTGTAACTCTAACTCACAGAGTTCGTCTTAAGGATATTAATGCTGCCGAAACTAGAACTTTAAATGCAGAAGAAAAGACTAAAGGTTTAGCAGCAAAGGAATGGTTAAAAAAAGAACTCTCCCATGAAGGTGAGTGGATTATTGAAACAACAAAAGAGGACAAGTATGGAAGAATACTTGGCACTCTTTATTGTGTTGGTGATCCTGTCACAGTAAATGAAAGAATTTTAAACGAAGGTATTGCTTATCCTTACATACTGTGATCAAAATGATCCATAGGATGATCAAAGTGATCAAAATGAATGTCAGGAAAATTGTCTAATACAACATCAGGAATATCAGTATCATAATTATCAAGAGGATGCTCGTTGAGAATTTCGTGAATATCAATATCATTTACCTCAACAGGATTTTCTTCTATAAATCTTGATACAAAGTCATCATAATGTCCACTTGGAGTTTGATCATTTTCAGCGTTGTTGTGAGGTCCTGAACCACCTGGAGCATCATCATCACCGTTTCCCCATCCATTATCTTGGTGGTTATCAGGTGGTCCTCCATTTCCTCCATTACCACTATCATTTTCATGAGAGTTACCTTGTTCTCCTGGAGTTTGGTCATTTTCGGCGTTGTTGTGCGGACCTGATCCACCTGGCGCATCTTGATCACCATTTCCAAATCCGTTGTTTGGATGCTCATTATCAGGGTCTTCTGGATCCTCTGGATCTTCTGGATCCTCTGGATCTTCAGGGTCTTCTGGATCCTCTGGATCTTCAGGGTCTTCTGGATCTTCTGGTTCCTCTGGATCTTCAGGGTCTTCTGGATCTTCTGGATCCACTGGTGGGTCCACAGGAGGTTCTGGTGGAACAGGAGGATCTACTGGAGGAACAGGAGGATCTACAGGTGGTAAAGGTGGGTCCACAGGAGGTTCTGGTGG
>RFUP01000852.1 GCA_009922885.1 Paracoccaceae bacterium | reverse complement strand
GAAAACCCCGCCATGTCCGATCCGGACGTGACCCATGCCCGCGAAGCCCTCGCGGCGCTCAGCCACCTCGTCGTGCAAGACATTTTCCTCACCGAAACTGCCAACTACGCTGATGTGATCCTGCCCGCCGCCGCCTTCTACGAGAAGTCCGGCACTGTCACGAACACGAACCGTCAGGTGCAAATCGGCCGCCCCGCCGTGGCGCCGCCCGGCGAAGCGCGCGAAGACTGGTCGATCACCGTTGATCTTGCCAAGCGCCTCGGCCTCGGCTGGGCTTACACCCATCCGTCGCAGGTGTTCGCAGAAATGGCGCGCGGGATGAAATCCCTGAAGAACATCACGTGGGAGCGTTTGGAAAACCAGGGCGCCGTGACCTATCCGTCGCTCTCGCCCGACGACCCCGGCCAGCCCATCGTGTTTGGCGATGGCTTCCCCCGTGCGGGCGGCCGCGCGAAGTTCACACCGGCGAAAGTCATCGCACCGGCAGAACTGCCCGATGCCGAGTATCCGATGGTCATGACCACGGGTCGCCAGCTCGAACATTGGCACACCGGCTCGATGACCCGCCGTTCGCAGGTGTTGGATGCTGTCGAACCGGAAGCCAACTGCTCGCTCCACCCCTCAACCCTGCGGAAGCTGGGCGTCGAAGCAGGCGGGCGCGTGACGCTGGAAACGCGCCGCGGCAAAGTGACGATGCTGGCCCGCGCCGACCGCGCCGTGGCCGAAAACATGGTTTTCGTGCCATTTGCCTTCGTGGAAGCGGCTGCGAATATCCTGACCAACCCGGCCCTTGATCCCTTCGGGAAGATCCCGGAATTCAAGTTCGCGGCTGTAAAAGTTAAAAAAATTTAGCCTCGGGCTGCAAATAAATAAGTGCATCATCCCAGCCCACACACCGACACCTTTCACTATGGAGAACACGCGGCCATGGCCTTCAAGACCGACATTGAGATCGCACGCGAAGCAAAGAAAAAGCCGATCATGGAGATCGGTGACAAGCTGGGTATTCCGGCG
>RFUP01000851.1 GCA_009922885.1 Paracoccaceae bacterium | reverse complement strand
CGCCGCCTTGGCCAAGCACGATGCCTGGGGGGCCTTCGATGCCGTAGGCGCGATCTTCGCGCCGGGGCCGACAGGCACCAATGTAAACGACTTCCGCGCAGTGATTATCCGCTGAAGCGCGGAAAATTCTGGTGAAATCAGAGAGGCTGGGGATGGCCGCGGCTAGCCGCGCAATCTTTCGTGGTCTGCGCTTTATGCCAGCCAAATCCGCCCAGCATCTATCCCCGCGCGCGGGCGAAAAAGCGGCTGGCCGATGGGGCGGCCATCCGCTGCCTCGGGGGCGCGTACCGCGCTATTCCCCGAGGCCATTGGCTTCATGTCTTAAACCGCCTTCAACCCCAGCATCGCGCGGGCTTCGGCCACGGTTGCCACGGGGCGCTCGTACTTGTCGCAGAGGTCCACGACCCGCTTCACCAGAGCCGCGTTCGAGGGCGCGAGCGTGGTCTTGTCGATCCGCACGTTATCCTCAAGCCCGGTGCGCGCATGGCCGCCTGCCGAAACCGACCATTCGTTCAGAACGATCTGCCCCGGCCCGATCCCCGCCGCGCACCATTCCGCTTTCGGCATCAGGCGCTTCACGGTGTCGATGTAGAAATCGAACGTCGGACGATCCACAGGCATCGCGTTCTTCACGCCCATGACGAATTGCACATAGATATCGCCCGGAATGCGGCCATCGGCATTCATTTTGGCGGCTTGGTGGATATGCGAGAGGTCGAAGGCTTCGATCTCGGGCTTCACGCCGTAGGTCTTCATCTCGGAGGCAAGCCAGTCCACCAGATCCGGCGGGTTCTCGTAAACGCGGGTCGGGAAATTGTTCGAGCCCACCGAAAGCGAGGCCATATCGGGGCGCAAAGACAGCATCGCGCCGCGCGCCTGCCCCGCACCCGAGCGGCCGCCCGTGGAAAACTGGATAATCATGCCGGGGCAGTGCTTTTCCAGCCCTTCTTTCAGCCGCGCGAATTTTTCGGGATCGGAGGAGGGGGTTTCATCGTCGTTGCGCACATGGGCATGCACGA
>RFUP01000086.1 GCA_009922885.1 Paracoccaceae bacterium | reverse complement strand
GATTGTCTCGCCGGAAAGGCTAGTGTTATCAGTGTTCATAACGCCGTGAATGAAACCAAGCCCCATCCATTTGGCGACGAGTTTGGCCTGCCGCTGCATCACAGTTTGCAGCATTTCAAAAGGCGTTTGGCAATCTGGATAGTGGCGCTCTCTGACATGCTCGAAGAGGGCGCGAACACCGTCGATATCGCCCCGTGACCCGAAGAATTCGAAAGTGCCAACGCGGATATGAGATTCCGCAACGCGGACAAGCACGGCACCGGGAAGGGTGGTTTCCCGATAGATGTGATCCCCCGTCGAGAAAGCCGCCAGCGCACGGGTGCTGGGAATTCCAGCAGCGTGCATGAATTCGCTCAAGAGGTACTCTCGCAGCACGGGGCCAATCCCGGCGCGACCATCCCCGTTCCGCGAATAGGGCGTGCGGCCCGATCCCTTGAGTTGGATATCGAAACGCTTGCCGTCAGGTGCCAGCACTTCGCCTAAGAGAAGAGCGCGTCCATCGCCGAGTTGCGGAGAGAAACCGCCGAACTGATGGCCTGCGTAAATTTGGGCGAGAGGATCGAAGCCTTCGGGGATCGTTCCGGTCTTGAGAAGGTCCGTCAACAGATCGGCGGCGGTGCCTTCAAGCCCGAGTTGGCCCGCGAGGCCTTCATTAAAGGCAATGATTCTGGTTGCCGGAAAGCGCATGGGCGACAGGCGGGTAAAGAACCTTTCGGGCAGGCGCGCATAGCTATTGTCGATCGTTGCCCAAGCCAAGTTGCGCCTCCATGACTAATCAGAGCTTCCGGACGAAAAGCTGCCCGCCATCCTGCGACCGGAACCCGGTTCTGTTGAAAAGAGTGGTCGCTTCTACAGGAACATAGGCCGAGAGATGCGATACGCCAGAGCCCGCCAAGGCCGTGCCCAATCCTAGCAGCACGTCACTCGCCATCCCGCGCCCACGCACACCCGTGCGGATCCAGAGTTGCTCGATATGCCCGACCAATCCACCTGCTTCGGGCGACCAGCCAAACGAAAGACACGCGAAGCCTACGGGGCTAACGCGCGGGCCAAGGAGCCAGACCGCGCCGTGTGGCGTGCCTTCACAAAGCGGGCGATAGGCCGCATCGAGCTTTTCGGAAGTGCGGCTGCGGCCCGCTTCGGCATCAGCTTGAGCGGCAAGCGTGATCACGCGCGGCGCGTCGTCGGAGGTGCAAAGGTGAAGGGCAGTCAATATCTGGCCAATCGTTCGGTAAGGAGGGCAAAAAAACCGCCTGCATCGATATCCCCCAAGAACATCGCGTTCGGCGTTCTATCGGTCACCCGCCACCAGTCGGCGACGGTCATGCCAAGGGTCAGTTCCGAGGCTGTTTCGATTTCCACGTTGATCAATCGCCCGGTGAAAAGGGTGGGCGCGAGCAGGTAGGCGATCACGCAGGGGTCGTGCAGAGGGGCGCCTTCGCTGCCGTATTTCTCCTTGTCGAACCGCTCGAAAAAGTCGGTCATCTCGGCGACGGCGATTGCAACCGATGATCCGAGCGCCCGGAACTTGTCGTTCCGCTCTTTGGTAACAAGGGCTTTGTGGGTGACATCGAGCGGGACCACGGTGATGGGAACGCCGGAGGAAAAGACGATCTTGGCCGCTTCCGGATCGACGTAAATGTTGAATTCTGCGGCAGGTGTGATGTTGCCCACTTCGAAATAGGCCCCACCCATCAGAACGATCTCGGCGATCTTCGGAAGGATGTCCGGTGCGCGTTCGATGGCGGTTGCTATATTTGTCAGGGGGCCGAGGGGGCAAAGGGTCACAGAGCCTGCAGGCTCTGAACGCAGCGTTTCGATTAGGAAATCAACGGCATGTTGAGCCTGCAACTGCATGGTTGGTTCGGGCAGAGTTGGGCCGTCGAGACCCGTCTTCCCGTGCACGTGTTCCGCCGTAACCAGATGGCGTTTGAGCGGTGTGTCGCATCCGGCGAAGACCTTGATATCGCGCCGGTTTGCAAGTTCGCAAATCTTGAGAGCGTTCACCGAGGTGAGCCGCAAAGGCACGTTTCCGGCGACGCAAGTGATGCCCAGAACAGCGAGTTCCTCCCCACTGGCGAGCGCCAGAAGGATGGCGACGGCATCGTCCTGACCCGGGTCAGTGTCGATGATGATTTTGCGCTTTTGCATGAGATTCCCCGTTTGGGGAACGGTGCACTTTTGGCACAACACTGTCCAGAAGCTCCGGCGACTTTGAACTCGGGAACCGCAGGCTTGGCAGGTTCATGCCGGACCCCGAGGCCCGGCATGGAAATTTAGAAATCGGCTCAGCCGTCGAAGTTGACGGTCTCGATCAGGCGCAAGGCTTCCGGGCGCAGGCGGGCGAGGTCCATGAGATTGACCGTGTCTGCGGTGAAGGTGCCCCAGCCCTTAACCAAGGCATCGGGTTCGCTGCCGGGCGCGATCGGGTATTCGGCGTTGGCCTCGGCATAGATTGCCTGCGCGGCTGGCGAAGAGAGGAACTCCATCATTTTCAAGGCGTTCTCTTTGTTCGGCGCGGCTTTGGTCATGGCGATGCCGGAGATATTCACATGCGTGCCGCCGTCAGCGAAGGTTGGGAACTCGATGCGCACGGAGTCGGCCCAGGCCTGCTGTTCGGGATCCTTCAGCATTTGCGCCATATAGTAGGTGTTTCCGAGCGAGATGTCGCATTCACCGGCCCAGATGGATTTGACCTGGCTGCGGTCATTGCCTTCGGGCTTCTTCGCGAGGTTTGCTTTCACGCCCTCGAGCCACTCCTTGGTTTTTTCTTCGCCCAGGTGGTGTAGCACTGCGGCGACAAGACCGATGTTATAGGCATGTGTTCCGGGGCGGGTGCAGATGCGGCCTTTCCATTTGGGATCGGCCAGATCTTCGTAAGTGGTGATTTCGCCGGGTGCCACGCGATCTTTCGAGGCGTAGACGATACGGGCGCGGGTCGTAAGGCCCCACCAGTGGTTTGCCGGATCATGGTAGATTTCTGGCACATTCGCCTTGAGCACATCGCTTTCGACGGGTTGCGTAACACCTGCATCTACGATTTCCGCGAGACGCGCGACGTCAACCGTCAGAACCAGATCGGCGGGGGAGCGATCACCTTCGGCAATCAAGCGCTCAACCATGCCTTTTTCGAGGAAGGCGACGTTCACCTTGATGCCTATTTCGGCGGTGAAAGCATCCACGAGGGGCTGGATCAACTCGGGTTGGCGATAGGAGTAGATATTGACCTCTTCGGCCAAAACGGCGGCTGTCGAGGAGAGAAAAACGGCGGTGGAAAGCAGGAACGAGCGCATGATGCCTCCGGTTGGAACTTTGCGCCTTAATTCCCGACAAAACTACTCAAGTCAATACCTGATTGAAAAAATCAGAATTAAACTTGACGCTTCTCGACTTGCTTTGCTTCGTTCCAAAGCGTGTCCATTTCTTCCAGATTTGATTGCTCCGGCGAGGAACCGCGGGCCACAAGAGATTGTTCAATATAGGAAAAACGGCGCTCGAACTTTGCATTGGTCCGCCGAAGGGCCGCTTCAGGATCGATATCCCAATGGCGGGCGAGGTTGGCGATCACGAAAAGGAGATCGCCGAACTCTTCTTCGACATCCAAAGGCGTTCCCGAGGCGCGGGCCTCTTTGATTTCGTCGACCTCTTCGAGCAGTTTGTCGATTACATGCCCGTCATCGGGCCAATCAAAGCCGACGCGGGCCGCGCGTTTCTGGAGTTTGACGGCGCGGAGGAGAGCAGGAAGCCCGAGGGCCACCCCTTCCAACACGCCTTTTTGCGCTTTCCGTTTGCGCTCCTCGGCTTTGATCCGCTCCCAATCGACGGTTTGCTGATCGGCGGACTTATCACGGCTTTCCGAGCCAAAAACGTGCGGATGGCGTTCGATCATCTTGTCGGCCATGCCGTTGGCCACATCGTTGAACGAAAAATAGCCTGCCTCTTCGGCCATCTGGGCGTGGAAAACCGATTGGAACAACAAGTCTCCCAATTCGCCTTTCAACTCACCCCATTCGCCGCGTTCAATCGCATCGGCGACTTCATAGGCCTCTTCGATAGTGTAGGGGGCAATGGTGGCAAAGGTTTGCTCGATATCCCAAGGGCAGCCGGTTAGCGGATCGCGAAGCGCCTGCATGATTTGGAGGAGGCGATTGATTCCAGAGGTTTCCTCAGCGGTAGGGATCTGGTCGGGCATTGCGGTTGTCCGTGCATTCGTGTTGTTTGGCAAAGCCTGACCTAGCGCCCTCAAGGAGTCCAGACATGCCCGTTATCAATCGCATCGCCGGATACGCGGAAGAGATGGCTGCTTGGCGCCAGCACTTTCATGCAAATCCCGAGTTGGCTTTCGCCTGCCACAAGACGTCTGATTTCGTGGCCGAGCGCTTGGCGGAGTTCGGTGTGGACGAGGTGCATCGGGGGTTTGCCCAATCTGGGTTAGTGGCTCTTGTGCATGGCAAAGGTAAAGGGCCCGTTATCGGCTTGCGCGCTGATATGGATGCGCTGCCGATCCATGAGGAAACCGGGCTGGAGTATGCGTCAAAAGTGCCCGGGGCGATGCATGCCTGCGGCCACGATGGCCATACGACGATGCTTCTAGGGGCGGCCAAATACCTGTGCGAAACACGTAATTTCTCGGGCACCGTTGCCTTGATCTTCCAGCCTGCCGAGGAAGACGGTGGTGGCGCGGGTGTGATGGTGGAAGAGGGCGTTCTGGACCGCTTCAAGATTGACGAGGTCTATGCGCTGCACAATGCGCCAGGGGTGCCGGAGGGGCAGTTTTACACTAACCCGGGCCCGATTATGGCGGCGGTCGATACGTTCCACATCCATGTGAATGGGCGTGGTGGCCATGGCGCGATGCCGCATGAAACGGCTGACCCGGTGATTGCTGCCTGCGGCATCGTGCAGGCGATCCAGACCATCGTGAGTCGCAATCATTATGCGTTGGACGATCTGGTGGTGTCGGTCACCCAAATCCACACAGGCTCGGCAGAAAATATCGTGCCGGAGACGGCCTATATCAACGGCACTGTGCGGACCTTCGACAAAGCAGTGCAGGCGATGGTGCAGCGCCGCATGGCCGAAATCGTGGAAGGTGTTGCCAAGGGCTATGGCGTAACGGCGGAACTGACCTATGACGTTTGGTATCCAGCGACGGTGAACTCCGCGCAAGAGACCGAGTTCGCTGCCGCAGTGGCCCGCGATGTTGTGGGCGAGGCGATGGTTGAACAGGAAGCAGGGCGCGAAATGGGTGCGGAAGATTTCGCCTATTTCCTTGAAGAGCGTCCCGGCGCCTACTTGTTCCTCGGGCAGGGTGAGGGCGCAGGGCTTCACCACGCCAAATATAATTTCAACGATTCCGTTGCTCCGATCGGCGCGTCTTTCTTCGCGCGGCTCGTCGAGCGCAAACTGCCTCTGGAGGGGTAAACCATGGCTTTGGAAGACGCAAAAACGCAGGTCGATCAGGCATTCACGCGGAGTGAATTGCGAGGCCTGTCCTATGAAAATGCCTTCGGAGGGGCAGTAAGTTTCCTGCGGCGGAAATACACGAAAGACCTTGCAGGCGCTGAGATCGCGGTAACTGGTGTTCCCTTCGATCAGGCCGTGACGCATCGCACTGGCCCGCGTTTTGGCCCCCGCGCAATTCGTGAGGCTTCGTGCCTTCAACCCTACGATCCGCCCTATGGTTGGGGCTATGATCCGCTGGGCGAGTTTGCCGTGGTGGACTACGGGGATCTGGCGTTTGACTATGCCAAGGTGTCGGATTTTCCCGCAGCCCTTGAGGCCCATGCGGCGGGCATCCTCGCAACAGATACGGCCATGATCACGCTCGGTGGAGATCACTTCATCACATTGCCGATCCTGCGCGCCCATGCGGCGAAATACGGGCCTCTTTCGTTTATCCAGTTCGATGCCCACTCGGACCTCTGGCAGGACGATGACATGAGCCGGATCGACCACGGCACCTTTATGTACAAAGCCGTGAAGCTGGGGCTCGTGGACCCGAAAACCTCGGTCCAGATCGGTATCCGCACCGAGTGCTCGGATTACTTGGGAGTTAATGTAATCGACGCGCGAGAAGTGCATGAAACGGGGGCGGCGGCTGTGGCCCGGAAGGTGAAAGAGATCGTTGGCACCCGGCCAACTTACCTCACCTTCGACATCGACTGCCTCGATCCGGCCTATGCACCGGGCACCGGAACGCCGGTCTGGGGTGGGCTTTCGAGCGCGCAGGCGGCAATCATCCTGCGCGATATCGCGGGGATCAATCTGGTGGGCGGCGATGTGGTGGAAGTGTCTCCACCTTTCGACCACGGCAATATCACGGCTGTGGCGGGCGCGCATGTGGCGATGGAGCTGATCGCGCTTTGGGGCTGGACGCGGCGGAGTGGGGCATGACCAAAGTGGCGTCTTTCCTCGTTTTTGCCCTGATTGCCTTCGGTGTTTATGTGCGACTGGCGCCGACTTCCGTGGCGCGCTGGCATGGTCCTGTTGAGGGAGAAGATGCGGTATTCGCTGGAGGCGTGCGCAAGGTGATCCCCGGCCAAAGTGGGCAATTGTCGGCTTTGGTGGCGATCATCGAGCAGGAGCCGCGCACGCGGCTGATTGCCGGATCTTTGGCGGATGGGCGGCTAACCTTTGTGACCCGCTCGCGCCTTTGGGGGTTTCCGGATTACGCCACCGTGGAAGCGCGTGGAGTGGACCTTGTGATCTACGCGCGCCTGCGGTTCGGCCGCTCGGATCTGGGCGTGAACTCAGCCCGGGTGGCGCGCTGGATCGGTGGGCTTTGAGATCGCGGAAACCTCGCAGCTTTCCCGCACTTTTCGCCACATCGGCACGTTCAGGGACATTTGGCATTGCGCGATGAAGCTCTTGCCATCCACAGTCAGGCAGATGGACTCGCCAAGCTCGATGCGATTACGCTGTTTGTCTGTGCAGTAACAATCCGGCGCTTTGGGCGCAGCATGAGGCAGCTTTTTCGGAGCGTCTTCCGCAAAAGCGGGCAGGGGCAGGAGGCAGAGGACCAAATACCGCATTGGGCGAGAATACCACAAGCTTGCCCCTTGACCAATCCTCTGCCTTCGGGAATGCCGAGACCATGATACCGGAAGACAGACTTCGACAGATCGAACAGCGCTATGAATTCCTCGAAGCCAAGATGGCGGCCGGGGGCGGCGATGTCGTGGCGCTCGGGCGGGAATATACCGAGCTTGGCCCCGTAATCCGCCAGATTTCGGCGTGGCGGGCTTTGCGCGACCAGCTGCACGAGACACAAGCCTTGCTGACGGACCCGGAGTTTCGGGATTTGGCAGAGGCCGAGCTTGCGGAGTTAAAAAGCAAGCTCCCAGACGCGGAACAGGCGTTGCGCGTTGCGCTTTTGCCGAAAGACGCGCGCGATGCGCGGCCTGCCATTCTTGAAATCCGTCCCGGCACAGGTGGCGAGGAAGCCGCGCTTTTCGCGGGCGATCTTTTGCGGATGTATCAACGCTTCGCGGAGAAGAGCGGATGGTCATTCCAACTTCTGGAACTCCAGAATACCGATCTGGGCGGCATCAAGGAAGCTGTTGCGCGGATCGCGGGCGAGGGCGTGTTCGCGCGGCTCAAGTTCGAATCCGGTGTGCACCGCGTGCAGCGCGTGCCTGTAACGGAAGCGGGCGGGCGCATCCACACCTCGGCGGCCACCGTGGCCGTTTTGCCTGAGGCCGAAGAGGTGGACGTGCATATCCCGGCGGAAGATATCCGCATCGACACGATGCGCTCTTCCGGTGCGGGCGGCCAGCACGTGAACACGACGGATTCGGCGGTGCGCATCACGCACTTGCCGACGGGCATCATCGTGACCTCTTCGGAAAAGAGCCAGCACCAGAACCGCGCCAATGCCATGGCGGTGTTGCGCGCGCGGCTTTTCGAACTGGAAGAGGCACGGGCCGCCTCGGAGCGCGCCGCAGACAGGCGCGCGCAAGTCGGCTCGGGTGATCGTTCGGAACGTATCCGCACTTATAACTTTCCGCAAAACAGGGTAACTGATCATAGAATTTCCGTGAGTTCACACAATCTTGATCGATTCATGGAAGGGGAACTTGAATCAATCATCGAGCCCCTGATGCAATGGCAACGTGAAGCACTTATGAATGCGGAAGAAAACGAATGAGAACAAACTTTGGTCTGCCTGCCAGTCAGCGCAATTATTCTGACTTTGTTATTATCTGGGTTTTTATGATAGTCGCTACAGGACTGGCCGT
>RFUP01000850.1 GCA_009922885.1 Paracoccaceae bacterium | reverse complement strand
AGCTCGCTCTACCGCTACGACCCGGATATTCCGCTGATCGTGCCCGAGGTAAACCCCGAGGCCGTGCATGGCTATGTCAAGAAGAATATCATCGCCAACCCAAACTGTTCGACCGCGCAGATGGTTGTAGCGCTTAAGCCTTTGCACGACCGTGCAAAAATTAAACGTGTGGTGGTGTCGACCTATCAGTCGGTGTCGGGCGCTGGCAAAGAGGGCATGGATGAGCTGTGGGATCAAACCAAGGCGGTCTATAACCCCACCGCCGACGTGCCGCCGAAGAAATTCCAAAAGCAGATCGCCTTCAACCTGATCCCGCAGATCGATGTGTTTATGGAAGACGGCTACACCAAAGAAGAATGGAAGATGGTGGCCGAGACCAAGAAAATTCTTGATCCCTCCATCCGGCTGACGGCCACCTGCGTGCGTGTGCCGGTTTTCGTGGGCCATTCCGAGGCGCTGAATATCGAATTCGAAGACTTTTTGGACGAAGACGAAGCGCGCGATATTTTGCGCGAATCACCCGGCTTGATGGTGATCGACAAGCGCGAGCCGGGTGGCTACGTCACCCCGGTGGAATGCGTGGGCGAATATGCCACTTTCATCAGCCGCATTCGCCAAGATAGCACCATTGAAAACGGCCTGAACCTGTGGTGCGTGTCCGATAACCTGCGCAAAGGCGCGGCGCTAAACGCGGTGCAAATTGCAGAATTGCTGGGCCGCGAAGTGCTGAAAAAGGGCTAAGCGGCGCCCAATTGGGGCTGTCACAACCGAACAGGGCCACCCCTTGGGTGGCCCTTTTTCGTTTGCGGGATATAGGCGTACCCAACCGGATATGGGCCATCGCCGACTGGCCCGCAAAATACCCGCGCGCGCGCAAGCATTGGCTGATTTGTATTGCTATAAACAACCTAAGGGCACTGCGCCCCATAAAACACCGGTCGGCCCCCTCTCTCACACACCCCACACACACCCGTGGGGCCGGCCGGTGAAGATAAGCTGTCTGCAGCAAAAATAGTCAT
>RFUP01000849.1 GCA_009922885.1 Paracoccaceae bacterium | reverse complement strand
CCGAACGCCGCCACATTGGTGACTGTGCCCTCTAGCATCATGCCCGGTTTCAGATCTTTTATGTCTTCCACCCCATCGGCAAAGGCTGCGGTTTTAAAGCCTGGTCGCGGGTCACGGCCGGGTTTTTCCAATTCGACAAAAATATCGCGAACCGTGGGCAGGCCGAAATGATCATCGACAAATTGCTCGGGGCGCAGCCCCGACAGCGCCGCCGGTTGGCCCATGATTTGGCGAATATCGCGCCCACAGGCCGCCACGATACGGCGCGCCACCTGATAGGCCTCGGGGTGCACCGCCGAGGCATCCAGCGGCTCGGTGCCCCCTTGCACACGTAAAAAGCCCGCGCATTGCTCGAACGCTTTCGGCCCCAGCCCTGCCACTTTCAGCAGCGCCTTTCGCGATGCAAAGGCGCCATTGGCATCGCGATGGGCCACGATGTTTTCGGCCAAGCTGGGCCCAACCCCTGCAACGCGCGCCAACAGCGGCGCCGAGGCCATGTTCAGATCCACGCCCACCGCGTTCACCGCATCTTCCACAACCGCATCCAGCGCTTGGGCCAAGCGGCGCTGGTCCACATCGTGCTGATATTGCCCAACTCCAATCGATTTCGGCTCGACCTTGACCAGCTCGGCCAGCGGATCTTGCAAGCGCCGCGCGATCGACACCGCCCCGCGCAGCGACACATCCAGTGCCGGAAATTCACGCGCCGCCAGCTCTGAGGCGGAATAGACCGAGGCGCCCGCCTCGGACACCACCACCTTGACCGGCTTTGCCACACCCGCAGGCAGCAAGGCCAAAGTATCCGCCACCAACCTTTCGGTTTCGCGGCTGGCCGTGCCATTGCCAATGGCAATCAAGGCCACACCATGACGCTTGACCAAATCCAAGATCGCGCTTTGGGCGCCCCGCACGTCCATTCGAGGCTGAAACGGGTATAGCGTTGCGGTGTCCAACAGCTTGCCCGTGGCATCCACAACCGCCGCCTTCACCCCGGTGCGAATCCCCGGATCAAGCCCCAG
>RFUP01000848.1 GCA_009922885.1 Paracoccaceae bacterium | reverse complement strand
GCGCTGGCAATATGCCTCGCGCGTCGACACCCGCGACATGTCCGCCGCACAAAACGATCTGCCCCAAGGCATCACCCATGTCATCGTGTTGGGCCACGAGATGGAGGAAAGCCTCGTCGCCACCTACCCTTCGGCGCTCGCAGGCGCGGCCACGGGGCGCGAATACAGCCACGAAGCCGCCATCGTGATGCAGCTTGCCGCCTACATCCGCAATCTGGGCTATGAGGCGATCGGCTCGATGAATGACACGGGCCTCGTCATTCCCTATGCGATCAAGGCGGGGCTCGGCGAATATGCCCGCAACCAGATGGTGATCACGCCCGAATTCGGCCCGCGCCTGCGGTTCTCGAAAATCTACACCTCGCTGCCCTTGGCCCCAGATCACCCGCGCCCCAAAGGCGTGCGCGCCTTTTGCGACATCTGCACCCGTTGCGCCGAGGCCTGCCCCGTGAAGGCCCTTCCGTTCGGCGCACCTTCAGCCGAAGCCCCGAACCAGAGCGCCATCAAAGGCGTGGTGAAATGGACCTCTGACGCAGAAAAATGCTTCGGCTTCTGGGCGAAACTCGCGTCAGACTGCGCGATCTGCCTGCGCGTCTGCCCCTTCAACCGTGACTTCCGCCGCCTCAGGCACCGCCTCTGGCTGAAACTCGCGCTCTCGCCCCTGCGCCGCCTCGCGCTGCGCCTCAGCCAAAACCACGGCGCGCGCCGGAAACCCGGCCTCTGGTGGCAAGGCCCCAATGCATAATTTCTCTTTCGGAAATATCCCGGGGGGTGAGGCCGAAGGCCGAGGGGGGCAGCGCCCCCCTGCCATCACACCTGTTCGATGCGCAGCGCCACGGCAGGTTCGGTGACCACATCGAGCTTGCCGATGGCGTCGAGCGCCAGATCAAGCTGGGCGCGGGTGCATTTATGGGTGACGATCAGCACAGGGGCCGCGTCGCCCGAATGCTCGTATTGGCGCATCCGGTGGATCGAGATGCCTTCGGTGCCCAAAACCGTCGCCACTTTCGCCAGTGCAC
>RFUP01000847.1 GCA_009922885.1 Paracoccaceae bacterium | reverse complement strand
GTGGCGTCTGGTGGCAGGCCCTTGATCACTTCACGAAACGCCGCCGCATGGTCGGTGATCCCCGCCAATGAAGTCGACATCCTCTATGGCGGCAACGGCAGCTGCACCGGCCCGATGATCCCCGAAGATGGCGTCTGGACTGCCAAATCCCGCCTCAACGAGATCAGCTGCGGCACCGGAACGGCCATGATGGCGGCCATGCTGAAAGGCAATCTCGCCCGCGAGAAACCCGCCCGCGTCGCTTGGGGCGGTACTTTCGATCCCGAAACCTACCGCAAAGCCTGGCTCGCCGCGAACCCCGACCCGGAAGCCAGCAAACCCACATGGAAGAAGCACAGCGAACACAGCTTCAGCGGCGAAGACCGCCTCGAAGGCCTCGTCTCGCGCTACAAGATGGAGCTTCTCTCCCCCACGCTCATCCGCTCCGACTGGCAGATCGAAGGCACGAACGCCGAAGGCCTCTGCACATGGGATATCACGAATTTCCTCAGCAAAACCGCCGACTAACCCGCATCCCCCGTCCGCCCTCTTGCCAAACCACGAACCCGCGCCTAGGTCTTTCCGTGGCGGGTGCTGCTCTTCGCGTGAAATGGTGACATTCCGGTGGCCTTAAGCAAATCCGAGGGAACTGGCTCTGTTCAGGCTCTGGCTTGATTACCTGGTGCCCACCTGTTCACACAGGTCCTCGGGAATCATTCACCCCACGGCCGCTGCGGGCCCGCCACCTTCAGCCGGAAATAGCGATCAACGACGCTGCGGGCGCGCCTGAGGCCGCGGCGCCGTCACCTTGATCCGCAGAGGCTCCCGCGTCGCCACTGGCGCACGCCGTCCGCCCTTCGGCTCGTCATCATCGTCCTCCGCCATGCCCATCACGGCAATGGCAAACTGCACGCCGGCAAAAACGATCCCGTTGGCGAACCACAACACGACAACCGCCAACAGGCCCTTGTCGGAGGTCGACACCAGATGCCAAAGGTTCGCGACGTTGAAATAGAGCATCAAGCCCACGAAAAGCCCCG
>RFUP01000846.1 GCA_009922885.1 Paracoccaceae bacterium | reverse complement strand
GTGTATAAGAGACAGCTGGTGAGGCAGCTGATCGTTGCGCTGCAAATCGGTGATTCCACGCGCCAGCGCCTAGAGCGGGCCGAAGGCACGCTCAGCCTGGCCATGGCGCAAGAAGATGCCGGGGTAAAACCCTTGGCGCATTTGGCACTGGCGCTAGAGCAGGGGCGCTGGGCGCTGCCGAGGGCCAGCTGGGCCAAGCCTTGGACGCGCTGCGCACATTGGACCAGCATGCCCGTTCGGTGCTGTCTGGCCCGGCCACAACGGCCATCACCGGCAATGCATTTTTGGCCCAAACCGCCCCGCAAAGCGCCCGCCAACGTCTGGCCAAAAGCCTGCAGGTGAACGACCAGCGCTTTGGCGCGCTCAAAACCTGGGCGGGCGCGGTGCAAGAGCGGCTTGGCGTGATCTTGCGCCACGAGGCCACGCTGCGCCGTATCGCGCAGGAAATTCGCCTGTCTGGGGTGAATGCGGTGATCATCTGTGCGAAACTGGGTAAAGATGGCCGCGCGTTGCGCGAATTGGCCCATTGGTTGCGTGATCTAACCGATGCCAGCAATGCCATTATTGCCCATTTGCAGGGCATTCTGGCACAGGCCCGCGACAGCCTGCACCAGTTAACCGACGAACGCATCGGCCGGTTAGAGCAACTGCTACAGATGTTCTCACAGGCGTTAGAAAATCTGGATCACCTGTTCCAGGGGGCCGCAGCCGACGTGGGCCAAACGGCAAAAGAATTCGCGCTCAGCGCGGTGGTTTTGCCGCAGCAATTGTCGAATGCGACCGATTTGCTGGATATGTTGCAGGCCAAAATTGCCCAGCGGCGCCCGGCCCAAGAGCAGCTGGAACAGGGCTTGGCCTTGATGCCGCAGCCCTTGCCAGAAACGCTGGGGGCTGCCCCGCTTGGCCCTATTTTACAGCGCCTTTACGCGCTTTACACCATGCAGGCCGAACGCCATATTCATAGCCAGATTATCGATGGCTATAGCCAAGCCATCTTGGATGCCCCGGGCAGCGCGCCC
>RFUP01000845.1 GCA_009922885.1 Paracoccaceae bacterium | reverse complement strand
GCCATCTGCGCGGCGGCCTTGCACACGTTAATATCCTGTCCTCCATCCTCTTTGCGGGCCTTTCCGGCTCGGCCGTCGCCGACACGTCGGCTATTGGTGGAACGCTGATCCCGGCCATGCAGAAGAACGGCTATACCCGCCGTTTTGCCGCGGCGGTCACAGCGGCCAGCTCTGTCATTGGCCCGATCATTCCGCCTTCAGGGATCATGATCATCTACGCCTATGTTATGGGTGAAAGCGTGGCTGCGCTTTTCCTTGCTGGAATTGTGCCGGGCCTTTTGGTCGGTATCGGCCTGATGGTTATGGTCCGGCTCTTGGCCGATCGCTACGATCTTCCCAAGGCCGAGAGGGTGGTCAAGACCGGCCAAGCGATCAGCCCGCTCGAGGGGGTTGTTTCGTTCGTCCTCCTGAGGATCAATGTGGCGGGCCTGCTGGTCGTGGCCTTCAATGGCATCGCGGCCTTGCTGGGCGGGATCGACATCAACCGCTGGCTTGTTTTCCTGATCCTGCTGCCGCTCGCACACGTCATCCTTTTGCGCCTGCGGCGGAGGGTGAGCGCGGATTTCCGCACCGTCTGCAAGAAGGCCGTCGCGCCGCTCCAAACTCCGATCATCATTCTGGGTGGCATTCTTATCGGCGTATTCACACCGACCGAGGCCTCGGCCATTGCGGTGGCCTATGCTTTGATCGTTTCGTTCTTCGTTTTGCGCTCGATGAAGCTTAGGGATTTGCCAGAGGTGCTGACCAAGTCCGCGCTATCCTCGGCAACGGTTCTTCTGCTGGTCGGGGCGGCGGTCGCGTTTAAGACGGTTGTGAGCCTCAGCCACGCCCCCGAAATTCTGGCCGAGACAATCCTGAGCCTGAGCCAGAACCCGCTGATCCTGCTTTTCCTCATCAACGTTCTTCTGTTCGTGGTCGGGATGTTTCTTGATGCAGGGCCTGCAATCATTATTCTGGGGCCGATCCTGGCCCCGATATTCGTCGATCTGGGCGTTCATCCCGTCCATTTCGCGATCATC
>RFUP01000844.1 GCA_009922885.1 Paracoccaceae bacterium | reverse complement strand
CAGAAGAGCTGTGTTGCGAGATCCTTGCCTACCTCAAGGAAGCCGCTGAGGCAAAACTCGGGAAGACAATCAACCAGGCCATCATCTGCGTCCCGGCGAGCTACAACATTGCGCAGCGCAATGCGCTCCGCAAAGCTGCCACCATGGCGGGATTCGATGAGATCGAACTTCTGGACGAGCCTGTTGCGGCAGCAATCGCTCACGGTTTCAAAGAAGAAGCCGACACGGTAAGCCGCATTTTCGTGGTGGACGTTGGAGCGGGGACCACGGACACCGCAGCCTTTGAGATCGGTGACGGCCTGTTCCGCGTGCTGGGGACTAACGGTGCGGCCCTTGTCGGCGGTGACGACTGGGATCGCCGGCTGCGCAGCTATGTTTTGGGGTTGCACGAGTTCGAGCACGAGAACTCGGAACTCACCACGAAGCCGGACGCAATGCGAATGCTTCTGGTCGAGGCAGAGGAAGCCAAGCGCCGCTTGTCGGAAGATCAGCTTACCGAGTTCCGCGTCGAGGACATCGATATCGACAAGAAGACGGGAGAAGATGTCCACGTCATCCAGAAGATCAGCCGCGACCACATGGACGAGGCAACCAAAGAGCTTCTGGGCGATATTGAAGACGCTATGGCGCGCACCATGGCGCAGGCCAAGGAAAAAGATCCTCGCTTTTCGATCAATGATATCGACGCGGTTATTCTGGTCGGTGGCCAGACGCGCGTCCAGGCTATCCAGAGGAAAGTCGCGCATTTCTTCGGCAAGGCCCCGCGCTCCGATGTGGACCCGGAACTGGCAGTTGTGTTGGGAGCCGCCGTCAAGGCTGGCATCCGCGAGGGTCGCCTCGCCAGCATCACGCTGGAGCACATCACCTCGCACAGCTTCTCCATCGAGACGCACGACAAGCCGGAAGATGTAGCAACCGAAATTGTTCGCAAGGGCACGGCTTACGGCACAAAGGCTACGTGGTGGCTTCGCCCGCGTGGAGACGAAGGCCAGTCGATCATGACGCTTCGGCTTCTGCAG
>RFUP01000843.1 GCA_009922885.1 Paracoccaceae bacterium | reverse complement strand
CGGACGAGTACCGTTGCCTCCATGTCCATCCATCGTCACGACGGGGCGCGCGGCCCCAGATGGGAAGTCAGGTGGCGTGAGGGCGACCGCAACCGCTCCCGAACATTCCGTTCGGAAGACGATGCGCTCGCCCACCAGGCGGCGATGCGCCGCCGCCATGAACTGGGAGCCTTCGCCCCCAGCGAGCCTTCGCGGATGCTGCTCTCGGACTTCATCGAGCATTGGATCCGCACAAGCGGTGTTGAGTGGGCCAAGACCACGCTGAGGACGCGGGTCCACTTGCTTGACAAGTGGGTCGACCCATACATCGGCCATGTCCCGCTGCGCGAGCTGGGCCGTACCCGTGTCAGGGAGTACCGCGCGGAGATCATCCGCGCAGGCAGTCCGCCGACCAACACCAACAACGTGATGCGTGTCCTGTCCGCCGCCCTCGGGCGCGCCGAGGACGAGGGACTCATCCCGGTCAACCCGTGCCGCCGCTTGGGGCAGGTTCGGCAACTGGGGGCGTTGCTGCGACAACAGCGGGGGCTTCAGGCGTCACATCTTGCTCTGGGACAGAAGGCATCAGGAGAAATGCCGCAACAATCACGGCAAGCCCCCCGCCAAGACCAAGGGCCATTCCTTTGCGAAAACGCGGCACGAACAGCGCGATGTCCTCTAGTCGAATTTTGCGCTTGGGGGCAGGAATGGTCGCAAGGTTTTGCACATGCGGTGTCGGTTTGGGGCGCTTTGCCAAACGAAAGAAGGGCGTTCCATCATAATCATCTGGCAGTGTTTCCACGGTCAATGCCACAGCCGTGATCCCGTAGGATTTTATAAACTCTTGCGCGGCTTGGATGGTTTCCGCTGCAATGGCGGCGATTTGGATCACGGAATCCGTGCGCAGCCAATCATATTGCAATTCCGACAATTCATAGGGGGTGAGGCCATCCAGTTTGGCCTCGACTGCGCGCCGCTCAGCGGTGGGGGTGGCCTCATCAGGGGCTTCGCAGCTTGTAAACAGAACTTGCTCGCGCGGG
>RFUP01000842.1 GCA_009922885.1 Paracoccaceae bacterium | reverse complement strand
GGGTACGCTTTATGAATTCCTTGGGGCGACCGAAGATTATGAAGGCGCGCTCGCTGCTGCCCGCGAACAGTTGAAGGCGGAGCGTGAAGGGATCGAAGCCCGCCGCCGCAAGACGGAGGAGGAAGCGAAGCAGTATCCGCAGGCTGCTGAGATTACGGCGGAGCCTCCCCCCGTGACATTCAACGGGCAGGGTGGGCCGGAACTATCCAGCCAAGACGCGGCTGTAGAGTACGCAGCCGGAATGGAAGCGGTGCGCGAGGACGAATATCTGGATGGGGCACTGGACGCCTACGAGCAGGAGCAGGGCGTTCAGGAAGCCAAGGTCAGCCCGAAGTTCGAGACAAAGCCAAGCACAGCCCCCAAGCCGAAAAATGAACCCACTCCTGTTGGGCCTGCTGCTGCGAGTGGCATGGACGCGCTCGCAGGGGCGGCAGCGGTCGCAGGGGACGTTGCGGTAGGTATTGCAGAATCTCCGGGTGCCATCTTCCGGGGCGTTCAGGGCGCTGCTGACGAACTGCTGGACTCGATTGATTCGGCGGGGGCATGGGTTGCCGTCAACGGTGCACGCTTTCTCGGCGACGAGGCAGGGGCCGCAGCGATTGAGATGCAGCGTGCTGGCGGGGCGGAAGTTCTGGGGGCGCTCGTATCCGAGCCGGGCACGTCTTCAAGCGTAACGGGGAATATCGTCCAAGGCATTGCGCAATTTGCGACCGGGTTCGTTGCGGGCGGGAAAGCGCTCAAGGCGGCGGGTCTGATTGGCAAGGGCGGCGGGCTTACAGCCACATTTGCTAAGGGCGCATTTGCGGACGCCTTCGCCTTCGACCCGGCACAGCAGAGGCTTTCAAATCTCATTCAGGAAAACCCGGCATTGGAAAATCCAGTGACGGAATTCCTTGCATCCCAGCCCGGTGATTCGGAAGCCATGGGCCGCTTCAAGAATGCGCTTGAGGGGATGGGAATTGGTGGTGCAATCCAAGGCGCATTCGTCATGGGCCTGAAGGGGCTGCGCGCTCTCAAGG